>CAIWHS010000511.1 GCA_903912515.1 uncultured Planctomycetaceae bacterium | reverse complement strand
GTTTCCCACTGCTGGCAGCGTTCTGGGTCTTGCTCCTGTGGGATCTTTTGTCTGCTGTGCCGCTTTCTCCCGAGTGGCTGGTACTGCGTTCGGAGGTCGCATTGGTGTTTCAGAATCGCAACGGCCATTGGCAGATCTTCACCGCGTTGGCGTTGAATGCCGCTCTCTGGGCCGGGGTACCCGTGTTCCTGAATTGGCGACGGACAGGTCAGAGGCCGAGTGTCAGCGACTGGGCGTTGTTCGGCCTCATAGGCCTGACCGTGGCGCATTACGCTGGCCACTACGCCAACGCCGCCGGGTCCACGGAACCGCTGTTCATTCTCGCTGGCATCTGGGTCGCCGGCGTTTGGCGTGTTGTGGGATCTCTGCAGCCACCGCGCCGTTTTTGGCCGGCGTTCTGGGTCGGCGCCTTCGGACTGGCGGCGGTCAGCCTATGGCATTGGCCCCTGTTTCAAGTTTATCACTACCGGGAGGCGCGCCGAGCCACGGGGTTGTGGAACAATCCCAACACCTATGGATTGCTGTCGGCCTGCCTGTCCGCCGCGTGCCTGGCCTGGTTGTTCCGGATCGCCCCATGGAAACAGGCCGCCAACAACAACCGCCTGAACGAGAGGAATGCCGATCGAAGGGCATGGCTTCTCTTGCTACCACTAGTCCCCGCCGCGCTGGGCATGCTCCGCAGCTACAGTCGCGGTGCGTGGTTGGGATTTCTAGTAGCTATGGTGTGGTGTGGGTGGGTTCGATTTTCTCCGGTGCTGCGTGCCCTTCGCTCCGGTGCGCGGGCCGGGTCGATTCCTGATCGTCGACGCTGGCTTGTGTTTCGTTTGTCGCTCGTGGCGTTGATGGCGGGAGGATTGAGTTCTCTGTGGTTCCTGAAGGATTTCCAGAACCCGCTCCTCCGCCGAGTGGGCACTGTGGCCAACCACACCGACCGTTCCTGGCGCAACCGCGTGGACGCCTGGGTCGGGGCCGCCCGGATGACCGCCGCCCGTCCCGTCACCGGTTGGGGGCTCAATTTGGTGGATGCGACCTACGCCCAAGAGTTCAAACCGGCGCATTTGAAGGAGACGGCTGCCATTCAGCTCAATGACTCCCTGACGTTGGCGGCCGGAATGGGAGTGCCGGCGGTGGGGCTGTTCCTCGTGCTGGTGGGCAGCCGCTTGCGTCTCGCTCACCAAGAGATGAACCCCAATGTCGCTCCGCTCCTGGTGCTGCTCATCGGAACTTGGTTCGATGGGGTGCTCTTCCGGATCCCACTCGCCGTTCCGTTTTGGGTGCTGCTGTTGGTCGGCACGGGTGATCTTTCGGAAGTCCTGGCTCGGCCCCGACCTACGGGCGAGCCCTCGCCGCAAGCAAAGGGCTGATTCCTGGTTGAACCGCGAGATTAGACCCGAACATGGCCGTCCCTCTTCCATCTGGATCTCCCGCCGCAGGAAGATCGCGGACGCCCGTTCGACTTGGGCAACGCACGGCAGCCGGAGTCCTGGTAGCGGTGCTCCTGATTCTTCGAGTTTTATCACCGGACATCCCCGGAGGTCTGCGATACCGGCTGGATCCTTGGGTGCGACAGGCAGCGGATGCGGTCGCCGAAAAACCCGGGACGGCCGCCAAAGCCGATGCGCTGCACGAATGGCTGCACGATCGCCAACGCCGTGAACAGTGGACGCACGATGGGTTCGGCCGTCTCGATTGGGCCACCGCTGGTGCGCGAGGTGGCTGTCGGGCCTTCTGTGAGACCTACGCGGAGATCGGCAACGCCCTCGGGCTGAGAGTCCGACCGGTATACACCTTCTGGCCGACCATCGGGAATCCTCATTACTGGGTAGAAATCTGGGATGTGGAGAACCAACGCTGGCACCCCTGTGATGTCTCCGCCTATGAGCGGACCTGGGATACCCCGTGGATGCACCGGGTGCCGAAGGCGGTCAGTCTGGTACCGACAACTGAGCCTGGAAGTTGGGCAGCCCATGATCAATCCCAGTGGGAGATGCTCGAAAACACCATCGGCCAGCATTACCC
Source organism: uncultured Planctomycetaceae bacterium (assembly GCA_903912515.1). GTDB lineage: Bacteria > Planctomycetota > Planctomycetia > Gemmatales > Gemmataceae > UBA6894. Next base: position 1,522 of record CAIWHS010000511.1, on the reverse strand, counting down.
GAGTGGTCAGGTGGAGGTGACCGTGCTGGAACGCGACCGTCCGCTATCGGGTGCTCGGGTGGAGGTGCAAGTTTGGTTGGGCAACGGCATGGGTGGCCAAGCGGCCGGGGCTACCAAGTTTGTGGACCCCAAGCTGTTTTCCGTATTGGCCGGTCGCACGGACACCAACGGCCTGGTGCGGTTCACCTTGGGTCACAGCGCAAAACAACCCTACCGAATCCGCCTCGACGTTCCTGGCGATTCCGATTGGGCCTGGGTGGCGGTGCACTCCAACTCCCTGCACCGGAGCACCCTGCAGGCGGACCGCCGTCACCCTTATAATCTCAAGGCGTCACCGCCGCGCCTGCCGTGGTCCTTGGATAAAAAATAGTTTGATGAGAAAACCGGATTGACAATATTTTGTACTCAGATAACCAATATAAACGTTCCTGATGCCACTAGCCAGACGCCATAATTCAGCTTCGTGTTGCCCAACCCCTCCGTCAGTTGCAAGCACGTCCGTCGCCAAAGCGAGCGCTTGATTGCCCCACATGGGGATCGGTCAGAAGGCAAGCCCAGACTGGGGGGCGTATCACTCGCGCTCAATTCGGTTCGGGCCTTGGAATTGCCCTTTTCCCAACTGTCGATAACAGTTTTTCGCCTTAGAGTACCAACAGTAATTCAGTAAAAATCAAAACAAATGAATAAACATAACATTAATATATTATTTAAAATAATTCTCCTAAATATTTTTTTAGCGGTCGATTCCGCCATAGCACAAGGAGCTTATTCAGATTGCAAAGCGCCGTGTACTGAATTTATTTGGACGCAGCTTACCAGAGTTACAAAAGCAGCGCCGGTCATTACTATAGCAGCTCCAGAACAGGAGTATATGCTATTTGATATAGCCAACCCAGGCATAATTTGTCCCGACTCTAAACCCCCAGCAACCCCTCCAAAACAAACACATAAATATGGAAAGGAGAAGAAGGAACATATGATGTACGAAATCGAAGTAGGAGCCCGATGGGAGACATTTGGATTGACCGAGAAAGTTTCAGGAGACAAATCATTTTGTGAAGTGCAGGAGGCCAAAATTGAGGTAATTGGATATTGCAGGCATGTAAGTGCTTGTATCGCAAAGTCAGATAAAGTGACAACAGTTAATGTGATTTCAAAGAGTCTTTTACATACATTCATAAATGAGGAAATACTACACACATATTCATTATTCTATAAATCGCCTGCTATATCGTCAAGCCCCAATGATCCTGACTGCAAAGCCAAATGTGATGATTTTTAACCGAGGGACGTGAAGCTTAAGATAAACAGATATTGCAAACATTTAACCAAACACATTCTAGAAATAAAAATAATTTGAACATCAACAGCCCCCATGTCCTACCTACGCACTTTATTTCAATCGGAGGGTGTGGCACAGTTATATCTGATGCCCCAATATTCACTGGCTGTACCCCAAAAACCTCGTGTTTATTATTGAAACAATAATATAATATAATTGTCTAAATAAAAATAAATCGAT
>CAIWHS010000510.1 GCA_903912515.1 uncultured Planctomycetaceae bacterium | reverse complement strand
GGGGTCGAGCCCTCCGAGGTTCCCACAGCCGCCTGGAATGGTTCCACCCACCCCGGCCGAATCCGATTCCAAACCTTCCGCCCCGGACACACCGAGCCGCTCACCGATGCCCTAATCGGTCAGGGTAAAATGTCTCTGGGTGGTGGTGGCTACGGCGGCGGCGGCTTGCCCGATCCGACCCAAGTACTCGAACTCTGGGGCGGCTCGTTGCGACAGCACCCGGTAGACACACCTTCGCCACCCGTAGTCCTCCAGAACGATGGCTCCGGCCCGCACACCTACGCCCTGGTTGCCATCAGCCCTGCCAACTTGCATTCCACACCTTCCAAGGAGGTTAAGTCTAGCGGCCGGGCCAGCCTGCGTTTTGACAGTGTCGCCGGCGCCGACAGCTATCAGATCGTGCGCGATGGCAAGCCTTACGGTTCCCCGGTGCGCATCGAGGGCTCGCAAAAATTATGGACCGACCCTGAATGCACCCCAAAGCCCTAAAGACGCAGCTTTGCGCCATCTGTTTCCCATGCGATGATCTTGTCATAACAATCTGGCCAGGAACTCCATCATGTGCCTCCTACTCTGCCTGCTGCTCCAGTCACCCGCCCAAGACTCGACCGCTGCGCCCAAACGCCCTGTCCGGGTTTACATCCTCGCCGGTCAGTCCAACATGCAAGGCACCGGCTTCGTGAAGGCCGATCCCAAACGCAACGAGGGCAAAGGTAGCCTCGAGTACTTGGCCAAGAATCCCGCCACTGCCCAGCGCTTCGCACCTCTGCTGGCCAAGGCTGATGGGCCAGAACCCACTTGGAAAGTCCGCGACGATGTCTGGATCCACTACCTCGACCGCAAAGGCAGGCTCACCGCCGGCTTCGGTGCCGGCCCCGATCGCATCGGGCCGGAACTCGGCTTCGGCCAAATAATTGGCGACCAATCCACCGAACCGGTGCTACTCATCAAGTTGGCTTGGGGCGGCAAAAGCCTCGCCAAAGACTTTCGGCCACCCTCCGCCGGCGGCGAAACCGGCCCCTTCTACCGTGAAATCATCGACAAAACCAAAGCCGTCCTAAAAGACATGGGCACTGAGTTCCCTGAACTTGCTGGCCGCTCACACACCCTCGCAGGCTTCGGCTGGCACCAAGGCTGGAACGACCGCGTCAACCAAGCCTTCAACGACGAATACCAGAAAAACCTCGCCTGCCTCATCCGCGATATCCGCAAAGACTTGGCCGTGAAGGATCTACCCTTCATCATCGCCGAGACCGGCATGACCGGCCCAAAAGAAACCCACCCCCGCGCTCTCTCACTGATGAAGGCCCAAGCCGCCGTCGCCACCTACCCAGAATTCAAGGGCACCGTCGCCTTCGTCCCCACCCGCGACTTCTGGCGCGACAAGGAACTCTCCCCTACCGATCAGGGCTACCACTGGAACACCAACGCCGAAACCTACTACCTCATAGGCGAGGCCATGGGCAAGGCGATGCTGGGGCTCGAGGGCAAACGCTGATCCTTTTGCCGGTCCTGGGCCTT
>CAIWHS010000509.1 GCA_903912515.1 uncultured Planctomycetaceae bacterium | reverse complement strand
TTCCAGTCTCTCGGTGGCTCCCAGTCGGGCATAAAGTTCCTGCTGCAATCGCACCACTTGGCTTCTGGCACTCTCCAATTCGTTTTCAAGTCTTGCCCGCCTCGCCAATTGAAAGCTCAATCGGTCTTCCAACCAGCGTTCCGGTGGTAAATCCTTGGTCATTGCCCACCACTGGCCCCACCTCTCCACATCTGTTCCCAGCTTTTGACCGGTCAAGTCGGTCAGGGCGTCACTGGCTGACTGCCGAACCCGGTCTGATTCGCTGGTTAGTGCCTTGATCAGCGGGGGCATGGCCTGCTTCCTGCCGCTGGCTCCCAAGGTGTAGGCCGCAGCCTGGCAAACCGATGCGTCCGAGGCCGGATCTTCCAGCATTTTGGCCAAGCTGCCAACCACTTTGGGCTCTGCAAGCACGCTTAAAGCCTGCGATGCGGCCTGGCGGATACCTTGCTTGTTGGAGGACAAAGCCTTCAGCAACTCATTCGTAAAACGCAAGTCCCGGTTAAATCGAATGGCCGATGCCAAAGCCAAAAACATCTCTAGGTCTTCAGCTTGCTCAAGCCCTTGCCGAATCAGCGCCTCCGCCTCACCAGACTGAACTTGCACCAAGGCCAAGGCCGCCTGGTTTTGCAACCTGGGCTGGCCCCTGTCCAGCAGCATTTCCCGCAATCTGGCAATATCCACTGACGGGGCCAATGCTCCCAGTCCCGGGGCTTGCGCCCTCACATTGCCAAACTCGGGCCCAAAATCACCCAAAATTATCACGACGGCAAATACCCAAATGGGCCCCTTGCCGGTTGGAATCAGTCGCATCCGCCCCGGCCTCCTCGCCGCCCTGATTGAATATAAAAACTCTGCATAGTCAAAATTACAGCCAAACAGGACCCGTCACCACACTCCCCTATAGCCAATCCAGTCACTTCGGGTCAATTCTTCTCCGTTTTTAACCCCTCCCCAGCAAAGCTGGGCTGGAGCCCAAACCACTTCCCCGACCATGATGGCCCTTTAGTTTGGCCAGACAGAAGGTTTGGCCCTGCCGGGTAATTTGGGGAAATCCAAGACATCATGTCCAACCTGGAACGGCTAATCGACTGGCTTCGCCCGGTTAACCGCCAAATCTCTCTCGTTGTGGCTGTCTGGGCGCTGGTCGCACTCACCAACCTCGGCACTGCCGACCTTTGGGATATCGACGAAGGCAACAACACCGAGGCCTCCCGCGAAATGCGCATGGCCAACAACTGGGTGGTGCCCACCTTCAATTACGAGCTCCGGGTCGACAAACCCGCCCTCATCAATTGGCTACAAATTCTTTCGGGATTGGTCTTTGGCGAGGGTGAATTTGCCGCCCGCTTTCCCTCTGCCATCGCCGGACTTTTTTCTCTTCTGGCAGTTTGGACCTTTGGTCAACTGTGGCTTGGCGGTTTGGCTGGGCTCGCAGCAGCCCTCATTCTGGCCGGCTCACCCATGTTCGTGGCAGCCATGCGCTTCGCCAATCCAGATAGCCTTCTAACAGCGCTGGTGAGTTGGTGCATGCTTTTTCTTTTGATGGGAATCCGTGGTGCCCGTGGTGTCTGGTGGCTTTACGCCGCCGCCGCATGCTCCGCTCTGGCCATGTTAGGAAAAGGCCCCATTGGTTTGGCCCTCCCCGGAGCCATCCTTTTGTGCGCAATGCTGGTCGCGGGGGGTTGGAAACGCATTCCTTGGTTCCACCTACCTGCAGCTTTGCTCCTTTGGTTGCTAATTGCCGGCCCTTGGTACATCTGGGTCGGCACCGAAACCAAATTCGCATGGCACAAAGGCTTTTTCCTACAGCATAATTTGGGCCGTTTCTCAGCCCCCATGGAAAACCATGCCGGCCCCATTTGGTACTACCTTCCCGTCATCATTTCGGGAACCTTCCCTTTTTCCGCCCTGCTTCTG
>CAIWHS010000508.1 GCA_903912515.1 uncultured Planctomycetaceae bacterium | reverse complement strand
AAGACCATGCGTATTCGTTGGCGTGGATTGGAATTGCCCAGTCGGGTACTTCCTGATCGCGCGACTGTCTCGGACACTTATGGCAAGTTCACAATTGAGCCATTCGAGCGCGGACTTGGAGTGACTGTAGGCAACAGCCTTCGCCGCATTCTTCTTTCTGGTCTCGAGGGTAGTGCTGTCACCCAGGTGAAGATTCGTGGCGTAGCCCATGAGATCACTAGCATTCCAGGTGTTGTTGAAGATGTGATGGACATCATCTTGAACATCAAGAGTCTTGTTGTTCGTAACACTTCTGACCAGCCTAAGGTTGTTCGAATTGAGAGATCTGAGAAGGGTACTGTGTTTGCCAAGGACATCATCACTGATGCCACAGTCCAAATTATCAATCCCGAGCATGTGATCGCCACCCTGACTGCCGACATTGATTTTCATGTTGAGCTCACGGTCAGCAATGGTCGTGGTTATCGCCCTGCTGAAGAGAACATTGGCAAGGATCGCGAGATTGGCGTGATTCCTGTGGACAGCAGCTTCAGCCCTGTGGCCAAGGTTCGATATGAGACCGAGGATACCCGTGTGGGTCAACGCACCAACTATGACAAGTTGGTACTTGAGATTTGGACGAACGGCACCACCACCCCGCAGTTGGCATTGGTGGAAGCTGCCAAGATTTTGCGTAAGCATTTGAACCCGTTTGTTCAGTATGCCGAGCCTGGCCCCGAAGTTTCTTTGGATGACCGGTTTGAGCAAACAGGCGGCGGCGCTGTCGATTCGGTCCTTGAGCGTAAGTTGGCCATGAGCTTGGCTGAGCTTGAGCTTTCTGTTCGCGCCACAAATTGTCTTGAAACCGAAGGCATCACGACGGTTCGCGACCTGGTATCGCGTTCTGACCAAGAGCTTTTGGAAGTCCGCAACTTTGGCGAGACGACCTTGAAAGAAGTCATCCAAAAATTGGAAGAGAGTGGCCTTTCGCTTGGCATGAAGATGCCTGGCGCCAAACGCTAATCGCGCTGGTCACGAAGATAGGAGCCTGAAGAGTCATGAGACACCTCAAAGCCGGCCGTAAGCTCAATCGCAACCCGGCTCACCGCCGTTCGCTGATGCGCAACATGGCATGTGCTCTGATCGAGCACGGCAAGATTGAAACAACACCAGCCAAAGCCAAGGAGCTTCGCCCGTTTATCGAGCGACTGATTACCATGGCTCGTCGCGGTGACTTGGCTTCCAAGCGGTTGGTTGTTAGCCGTCTTGGGCCTACAGCCCACACCCCCCTTGTGTCTGAAAAGGCGAACGAGGGAGTGGAGCAAGCTTGGAAGAAAGTGACCGTATTGAAGAGGCTTGAAGAGCGCGCCAAGGGATTTATTGGGCGTCCGGGTGGTTACACTCGAGTTTTGAAGCTTCATGGTTATCGTATTGGTGACGGTGGCGCCAAAGCCATGATTGCGTTTGTTGATGTCGAGATTGGTGGCAGCGGTACACCTGTTGCCGCTGATGCGGTTAAGGAACCCAAGGCAGCTACCGCCAAGGCCTGATAACTACTTCGAAAAACCGCTTCGTATGCGGGTTGTCATTTTAAGGGTCCGGGGGTCAAGCCCTCGGGCTCTTTTTCTATGTATAATTTGTGACAGGAGAATGGGGCTTGGCCCCGACCTGGCAAAAAGTTAGCGTTGATGCTCCCGCATTTGGGCGGGGTAGGTTTTTTTACCTTCGCAAATTGGCGTGTTATCCATCGAGATGAGGTGGAAGGGCGATCTTGGCGAAGGTGCAAAATGAACAGAATTGGTGCCCCCCATTGAGTGAAACTTCCATAACCGCAATCGGCAGGGAAGACGCTGTACGTCTGGTGGGTTACTGCAACTTTTCGCAAGGCGCGCCGGACACCCGTTGGCGGCGAATATTGAACAAGGTTTATGGGGAACTGGCGACAAGTGGGGTGTCGCGTGTTTGGGTGACCTTGCCGAGATTGTTGCTGCAGTGGCTTGATACGCTTTCGACAGAATCGACCTTTCAAGATTCCGTTCAGGCCCGTGAAGTCCTTGTTGTCACTGCCGAAGTTCTTGACGCTTACCTTATTCACCATGATGACTTGCTGCACCATTTGAAAGGGCGGGAGGCGGAGCTTTTTCAGCCATTTTTCTTGGCACGGGTGATAGAGACAGTTTTGCAGGTGCGTGAGGAGCGTGGGAGCCAATCGGCCCCGCTTGAGTGGGAGCAGCGCAAACCCGGATTTGTGGGTGAGGTGTTGAAGCGGCTGAATGACTTTTTGGGCTATCGTCCTTTGGCGCTATTGGAAAACCGCAATTTAGGTGAACCATATGCCAACGAGCGGCACCGGCCTGTTCCGGTTTGGTTGCGGGATGTTGGTGGTTCTTGGGGTGACATGGGGCGGTTAGTTGGCAAGGCTATGGAATTGCTTGGACGGATTTCTCCCAGTGTTCTTGCTGAGGCTGGTTTGGACCTTGAGCAGGTGGAGGAAGTGGCGGTTGACATGCGTGCCTATGACCATGGTCATCCGGCAAATTTACGACCGAACCATGTTTTTGGGGAGTGGGATCCGGCCGCGATCGATTCCAAGGGTCGCTACTGCAGGATGGTTGTGAGGCGGTTGGTGCTTCTGTCCTTGTTTGACTGGCTTCAGGTTAGTGGTTCTGGAGGCCCTGAGGGTGGAGGCACTCTGGAGGAGCGTGAGACGGAATGCGCGGCGGTTTTGGGTGGCACCTTGCTAATGGCAGCTGGATTGGTGGGTGGTGGTCCGGGAATGTTGGATTCGTCGCAATCGTTGAGTGTGTTAGTGCCGAAGGTGGCGCGTTTGCGGGACCAGTATTACCACGAGGCCCTGCGGATTTTGGATGGTCCGCATCGGGCAAGGCTGGAAGCGGAAGCCAAGCAGGTGCGGCAACCTTTTGGGCGTGTTCGCCATTTTCTCAATGCTTGGCTCGCCCGCAACCGGGCGTTGCAGATGCAGCAGCGTTGTTTGTCGCTTGTTTATGCCCGCTTGGGTTTTACCGCTGCGAGCACTCAGGAAGCGGAAAAGATAGAGCCACTGTCGCATCGACTGATGTCGTGTGTGCTGGGTGGCCTGAAACTTGGCGAGGGTGAGGTTCAGCGTGCCCATTTGGAAAGGGCCCTGAAACGGATAGATGAAATCAGGCTGCTGATTCAGCGCGGCATACGTTCGGGCGCTTTTGCTGACCCGTGGAATGTATTGGGATTTCAGGGGATGTTCCCTCTGGGGCAGGCCCGTGAAGACGCAACGCGCGACCATCGGGTCGATGAGTTGCTGATGGCGGTTGAAATGCTGTTTCAGTTTGGGGTGATGGTGTGGGGGGAGGCAGCGGCCACCGGCAACAAGGTTGTGGCAGATGGTGCCCATGCGTCGTTGGAGGAATTGGCGGCTTGGTGGGACCCCCATGCCACTTATCGGGTGACGGATGCCCGTTCAGTGCGGGGCGCCCAGTTTTTGCGCACTGGCGAGAGGGTTTCGGAAGCCCTTGGAAATTGGCGCGAGCATGGTGAAGGCACCGGCGAACTGGAGTTTTGGAAAAAGCGGGTCAGTCGGTTGAATACTCCCCAGGCTTATTGCCTGGTGCTTGAGGCGCTATTGCGTCGCGATGAACTGAACAGCGCGCAGGGCTTGTTGGTGCATTGGGTGAGCCGTTCGGAAAAGGTGCCACTTGAGGATGGCCATTTCAGCTTTGAGCGGATAGCGACCCGTTTTCTGGTTCAGGCCGCGCAAGGTGGCGGTACTGATGATCAGTCGCGTGGCCCGGGATGGTTGTTGACCCGTTTCATTGATTTGGTGCGGGCGAACGCCGGTTCGCTGATGGAAGTGGAAGACCTCATTCCTGGCAGCATGAGCGAATCGGACGAAAAGGGTGATGAAGGGCCTGATCTTGGGAAAAAAGTGGAGTTTTTGGAATCGGCCCCGGGGTGGGACAAATCAGGTGGTGGTGGTTCAGCCGCTGGGCTGGCGGGTGAGGATGAATCGCCTGAGGGGCCATTTGATCTCGAAGAGGTGGCGGATGAACTGGAGCGGCGTCTGGAGTTTGAGGAAGTGCTTGGCCGGTTGACGCGGCTTGCGGTTCGGTTGCTGCCCAGGGAATTGGAGTTGGCCCCGCAATTGATGGAACGGCTTTCTGGCTGGCAGGCAGAGTGCATTGGGCGTCAGTCGACGATGATGGATTTGGCCCTGCGGATCCATGACCAGGATTTGCCCGCGCCATCTTCTGCCGAGGTAGATGCGTTGATGAATTTTGAGCGTCGTCGTAGTCTGCGCGAGCGTCTGACGTTAGAGGCGATTAATGCGACGCTGGAACAACAAATGGCCTCGATGGCACTGCGAAGCCTGGATAAGGGTAAGAAGGCTTGGCTTGCCACTGGCCCCTTGAAGCGGGCTGGTAGGCAGGTAGCCGAGCCGAGTTGGGTCTACATGGGAGTGGAGCTGGAGCAGGCCTTCTTGCGGGGAACCCGAGCAAAAGTTCGGGAGTTGTTGCCTGTTTTTTTGGAGAGTTTTCAGGAAGAAAACCTGTTGTACACGCCGCTTGCGCAGGGTGGGTCGCCCGAGGCGCTTTTACGAACCCGCACGGCCTTGACAGTGTTGCGTGCCTTGGTGGGGAGCCTGCCCAGAATTGGGTTGCTGGCTGAGACGCTGCGGGTGCTGGAATTGGCGCGTGAGATGGAAATCAGGCCCCGGCCCCGTGTTCCAGCCGTGACGGAATTTGTGCACTATTATCAATCTGGATTGGTTTCGGTTGTGGAAGCGGTGGTGGCGGCTTACCCACCTGAGGGTAAATTGTCCGCCAAACCTGAGAGTATTTTGGGCGATGTGATCATGCCCAATGCCATGAAGGCCTATCTGAAGCTGGACAACTCGCTTAAGAAGTTTGGCGGTGAGGGGTTTGAGACGGGGGTGCCGGGTGACGAGTTGTTGGTGGACACTCTGGAAAAGGTGCTTGCGAGTTTTGCCAAGTTGTGGGTGGAGCATAGCCGGAGCGGGCAGATGAGCCCGCTGGAAAACCTGGCCAATGACAAAGACTATGCTGATTTGCGGTCATTCATCCTTTCGTATGGCAATGACCTTTTTCACACGCGATTCATGACTTTGGCGAATTTGCGGGGCATATTGCACCGGGGTTCTGGCAAATATTTGGAGGATCTTTGTCGGCAGGCCGAGACCCATGATCGGATCAAGCTGGTGCGTGACATTGAGCAAGGTAAAGCCGATGCCAACCTGGCTGCCCGTCGACTGGAACTGGTTTTGCGGACGCTGGTTGAGAATTACGAAGAGTTCAAGGATTACAACACCACCACAACGCTTTCTGATTATGGACAAAATCTACATATTTTAATTGATTTTCTGGCATTGAAGGCCAGCTATGACCGTCGGGCATGGGAGTTGCGGCCATTTCTGGTGGCACACGAGCAGTTGGCCCGGCTTGGAAGGCCGGGAGCGGCCAGGTTGTGGGCCCAGAGGCTGGAGAAGAGTACCAAGGCCGAGGCGGATGCTCAGGTGGCCCGTTTGCTGCAGATAGAGGGTCGGCATGCGGCGCGGTTGGGGACAGTTCGGGACAAGGTGGAGGAGCGATTTGTCAAACCAATGGCTCTCGACCGCATTTGTGCGCTAGTCAAACCGGTGCAAGAGGAGGCTAAGGTTTGGTTGGCCAGCGAGGACTGTGAGGGAGCATCGTTGAGCCGCGAGCGCTATGCGTGCCCTGCTCTGGCCCAATTTCAGGAAGAGGTAGACAGTTTTGCGGTCAAGCCGGTTGGGGTGGGGAGGGATGTGCCCGAGTGGTTGCGTCGGCTGGATGCAGAGATTCAGCGGGTGCAGTTGGAAGGCCTGGGCTTGGGCGATGATCTTGAGCGCACTCTTCGAGTTCCACGCGTGGAACTAACGATGGAAGACTGGCGTGAGGAGGTTGAAAGGCTTACCCGTCCGCAGTTGGCACCGCCCACGCCTGGATCGTGGAAAGCCAAGGGTAAAAAAGGCAAAGACAAGGTAACTGACAAAAATCCCGAAGGCTGGAGTGGCGATTTGGGTGATAGCGGCGAAAAACCTACCAAGCGGCCCCGCAAGAAAAAGGGACCGCAAAAAGAGGGCGACGGAGATTCTGAGCCGAAGTGAGCGGGGAAGGGGCTCTCCAAAATACTTATTGACTTGGCTATCTGCCTGCGGGTAGGCCCCCCTACATGTTTCTCGGGGGGAACCATGACTTTATATTGCCTGATTTTTATGTCACTGCAGGCCCAACCCGGGCAGGCGGTGCGTGGTGACCCCGAACTGGCAAACAATCCGGATGGGGAAGTTGTTCCTGAAGATCCGTATTTGTTTCCGCGCATGCGTTTTCGGCAGTATGAGGTGAAGGACCGGAGCAAAACCATCAAGGAGCCGGGACCGGACACCAGCGATTTTCCGAATAGCCCGTACACATTGCCCGCAGGGCGATTTTATGTGGAAATGACCCCATTCACTTGGACGGGGCAAACCTCAACCAATCCGTCGGCCTACAATTTTCAAGCTTTATACCGTTATGGCCTGACCGATTACTGGGAGTTTCGCGTCTATACCCAGGGGCTTCAGGTGGACATGGCGACCGGGCAAACACCCCAGTATGTGGGTTTCAACCCGATCACCTTCGACATGAAAATTCACTTGCAGGAAGAAATCAAGGAATGGTTCATTCCGGCATTGGGTTTGGAAGCTTTTATACAGACTGATTTCGGTTCAAAGGAGTTGTCCAACGGCGTGCAACCTGGATTGTCTTTGCTAGCCAATCACTCAATTGGCGAGAAATGGAACCTGAACTGGAATGTGGGACTTGTTGGTGGTTGGGCGGGTGACGAATACATCACTTACACCACCACCTACCAGGTTTCGCTCAGCAGGGAAATAACGGACAATCTTAGTTTTTTTGTGCACGGCTATGTCAACGATGCGGCCTTACCCCAATATGTATCCCCCATTTCGGGCGGCAACTCGAATGCGATGGTGTTGGGCGGAGGTTTTTTATGGACCCCGCTTGATCGGGTCGCCCTGTGGGGTCAGGCTGGGGCCGGGGTGAACAATCCCGCACCCGACACACTTTTTTATCTGGGTACGGCATTCGCGTTTTGACCAATTTTGTCCGGTTTAAGTCGGACATCAAAAGGTAAATTGGAAGCGGGTGCCGAAAGCATGGAACCCACTGTTGAATGGCTCCAGCGAATCGGAGCTTCTTGAGTTAAAGGTGCCGGTGGTGTAGACATAATTCGCCATGATCAGTGCGTTTGGGTTGAGGTACCAGTTTAGGCCTAAAGTGAAGGCGCTGAGATTGCCACCCCTGGGGCCAGGGAGTGCTGCGGCTTCTTTCAAGGCAGTGTATTGGGCACTGCCGGGTGGGGGAGCCTCGGTTGGCAGGTAATATTCCAGTTGGGCAAAATCGTACTTGGCCCCAACCTCCCATGCTCCTATTCCCTTCTCGCGACCATTTTTGCCCCAAGACAAATTGTGTTCAGGTATCACTTGCAAAAACGAGGGATCCCGCCTGTTCACGCCCCTGTGGTCGCCTGAGGTGAGAAATCGCAGGATTTCAAAGGATGCACCGTGGTAGTAAATATTGCCGATGTCGGCAAAGACAGACTTTTTTACATTGCCGTTGAGGGTGATCTCTTCCTGAAAAAATGCGTTGCCGATGTACTGGCCGTCGTACTGTGCACCGATGGACCATGGTCCGTAACCACGGTTGAGACACACCGAGAACAACTGGGTGCCATCCAAAGTGTTGATGTTTCCAGGATTGATCAAGCTGGGCACCTGAACGGATGAGCCTGTGCGGATTTGCGGTTGGATATTCGAGGCCTGAACAGTTGGTTTGTCGTTGCTGATACCGTTCGGATTAGCGCGGAAGGAACCCGTTGCTCCGATGTTCAGCCAATCCCTGCCATGATCCTCGTAGATGGGCATGATGCAGACACGCAGGTCAACCGCATAGGACCCATCTGGGTTAATAGTGAAAGCCCCGGTACGGGTATTGGTCTGAAAGAAACCAAGCCATGTGTAGAGGTAGTCGTCGAAGTAGGTGTTGCTGATGGTGACCCCATTATCGAACAGGTACGGGTCCTCAATCGCGTCCCACGCCGCTGGCCGTTCCATGAATGGAATGTTGCGGCCACTGGAGGCGCTATAAAAGCTTAGTTCCTCCTTGATGTGGCCAACCCGCACCACTCCCAAAAACGGGATATCCCTAACGCCGAAGAATACGTTGTTGAACATCACATTTGGTTCGGGCTGGCTGCCGGTATTGGTATTTCTTCTGTTGTCGGCTGACCGCGACAGGTCGAATTCGAAAACCCACTCCAGGTTGTCGTAACAGACGCCATCACTTCGCAGACGGGCCCTTCGAAGGTCCGATCCCTGTTCCAGCGGCTTATTCAGGAGATTATTTGTGTTGTCGGACACGACATACCAGCCAGAGTCAAATTGGAACAGGCCGCCGAGACGGGAAACCGTACTCCCATCCTCGTTCTTGAAGGTCAGTCGACCATCCTTTCCCCAAACGGCGAACATGCCGTCATCCTTGACGGGTCGGGGAGGGGTGGGGCAATAAAGTTTTCTGAAATTTTTTCTTCAGCAGGGTCGTTTTTGGGTGCGAGTGGCTGACTCAACTCGTCTAAGGGTTTGTCCTTACGTTGCGGAGCTACTGTGCTGATTTCGCCGCTTTTTGCCGAGTCATTGGTTGGGTTTGGGTTTTTCTGTTGCTGTAACTGCTTTTCCAATTCCTCAAGTCGGGCCTGCTGGGCACGCAGCAGGTCCCGCAGTTCTGATACCGGGTCTTGGACCTGCTGGGCAGCAAGCGGGCAAAAATTCCCTATCAATCCAGCTATTGCCCCGAGGGTTATGGAAGAAAAGCCCAAGCATCTGAATCGGACCAACTTTGCGGCAAACGGAATCCCTGCTTTCTGGAAAGTCAGTAATAACTTGCTAAAAAATATTGTCAGGCTGGTTAATTGAGCTATCAATGGGGTCGCCTCCCTAGTTTGGAAGGATGGACAAATTTTGACGAAAAAACGGGTCATGATGGTTGTATCGGACAAAGGGCTTCAGTTGGTTAATCAAATAAGTTGTTGGGCAAGCCACAAGATATCTAGAGATATACCAAGGGTGTTCGTTTTTCAGTCGGGGCGAGATGGGATCTGCCAATTGGTTGCGTCGGGTTGCTGGCTGGGGTTGAATAGGGGTTCCTACCTTCTTTTATTCCTTGCAATTTTTGTGGAGCAAATCATGGTGAGTCGCGGATGGATTGGCGCAGCCTTGGCGGTGGTGTTGGCCACGTCTGGGCAGGCCCAAGAGTGGGAATCTTTGTTCAATGGCAAGGACCTGACCGGCTGGGAAGGTGATACGAAGCTATGGAGCGTGGAAGATGGGGCGATCACCGGCAAAACTGATGGCAAGCTGCCCTATAACAAGTTCCTTCTGTACACCGGCAAGCCTCTTGAGAACTTCGAGCTGAAGCTGAAGTTTCGCATGACCGCGGGCAATTCTGGCGTTCAGTATCGCTCAAAGCACCTGAAGGACAAGGGTGAGTATGTGGTGGGCGGTTACCAGGCCGATATCGATGCTACTGGCCGCTATACCGGTATCCTTTATGAAGAGCGTGGGCGTGGCATATTGGCCGAGCGTGGCCAGAAGGTAACCATTTCGGAAGGTGGCAAAAAGGAAGTCACCGGCAGCACTGGCGACCCCAAAGCATTGTTGGAAGGCGTGGATATTAAGGAGTTCCACAGCTACACAATCACCGCCAACGGCAACAAGCTGAGCCATGTGATCGATGGGCGCACCATGGCGGAAGTGGTTGATAACGATACCAAGGGCCGCGCAATGAGCGGCATCCTTGCTTTCCAGATCCATGTTGGGCCGGAAATGGTGGTGCAGTTCAAGGATATTCAGCTCAAGCGCCTGCCCGCCGAGGGGGGCACGACTGGAGCCCGGGTTCCTGCGCCGCGTCCGCAGTGGATCTGGGAAGGTGCACCCAAGGACAGGCAAAAGGTGTTTCTTCGGCGAGAGTTCAATCTCACACCAGGACTGACCTCGGCTCGTTTGACCGCTTCGGGCGATAACAAGATTGTTGCCTACTTGGATGGTGAGAAAGTGCTCGCCTCGGATAACTGGGAGGAACCGGTTGGGATTGATTTGGCTGAAAGGCTGAAAGACAAGCCGGGCAAGCATGTGCTTGCCATAGAGGCGGAGAACTCTGACGGCCCCGCAGGCGTGGTTGCCAAGCTTAACCTGGAGAGCCCGGGAAAAAAGGGCACCGTGATGACCAACGGCACCTGGCAAGCCAGCACTGAGCCGGCTGAGGGTTGGAAAAAGGTTGGTTTTGAGGGGAAGTGGCAACCTGCCAAAGTGATCGCGCAGGTTGGCGGTACGATGTGGACCTCTATAGACGCAAAAGCTCTCGATGGGGCAGGCAAGGCCCGCGCGGTGACGAGCACTCCTTCGGACAAGCTGAAGGTGAAAAAAGATTACAAGGTGGAGTTGCTTTACTCGGTGCCCAAAGAGCAGCAGGGTTCTTGGGTGAACTTGTGTGCTGATGGCAAGGGCCGCCTGATAGTTTCCGACCAATACGGTGGCCTTTATCGTGTGGCTCCCGGAGTGGACGGGAAGGAAACCACCGTGGAACCGGTGCCGGCGGCCATCGGCGAAGCACAGGGGCTGTTGTGGGCGTTTGACAGCCTATATGTGGTGGTCAACAAGGGTGGCAAGTATGAGTCGGGCCTGTACCGGGTTACCGACAGCGACAACGATGACAAGCTGGACAAAGTGGAGTTTTTGAAATCGATTCCCGGCGGTGCGGGCGAGCATGGCCCCCACGCGGTGTTACTCACTCCGGATGGCAAGAATCTGGTGGTGGTGTGTGGCAACCAATCGAAGCTGGTTCCATTCACTGAAAGCCGGGTTCCCCAGCATTGGGGAGAAGACCACCTTCTGCCCCGCATGCCGGATGGCCGCGGCTTTATGGCCGGGGTGCTTGGGCCAGGAGGGACCATCTATCAGGTGACTCCTAATGGCAAGGATTGGTCCATAATTACCACCGGTTTTCGAAACGAGTTTGACGCGGGCTTCAACGCCAAGGGTGATTTATTCACCTATGACGCTGACATGGAATGGGATGTGAACACGCCTTGGTACCGGCCTACGCGGGTTTGCCAGGTGTTGAGCGGCGTGGATTATGGTTGGCGCAACGGGGCTGGTAAATGGCCGGCCCATTATGTGGACAGCATGGGCTCGGTGGTGGATATTGGCCCTGGGTCGCCCACAGGCGTCTGCTTTGGCACCGGTGCCAAGTTTCCCGCGAAGTACCAGAACGCTTTCTTTATTTGCGACTGGAGTTATGGCAAACTTTACGCGACCCATTTGAAGGCTGATGGAGCCGGTTACACAGGTGAGCTGGAAGAGTTCATCTCGGGCATGCCCCTGCCGCTTACGGATGTGATTGTCAACCCGGTTGATGGCAACATGTATTTCACCATTGGTGGCAGGCGCACACAGTCGGGACTGTACCGCGTGAAGTATGTCGGGTCTGAATCGACAGCTCCCGTTGGCAATCCAGATGATGGTAACGAGGCTGCCCGGGCCCTGCGTCGAGCTTTGGAGGCGGGCCACGTGAAGCCCGAGGCCAGCTTGCTGCCGCTGATTTGGAGCAACCTTGACAACACGGATCGGGTAATTCGTTCAGCCGCCCGGATTGCGCTTGAGCACCAACCGGTAGATCGTTGGGCGGACAAGGCGCTTGCCGAGGCGAACCCTTCCAAGGCGACTGCCGCTTTGGTGGCCTTGATGCGTGTTTCCGCGAGTGATCCGGCGCACCGCAAGCCGGGGGACAAAGAGCCATCTGCCGAGCTGAAAGCAAAATTGTTCGAGGCGATGGGCAAATTGCAGGCGGGCTGGGACAAGGCCACCGAGCAGGCCCGTGCTGATTTGTTGAGGGCCTATGCGATCCTTTGCGTGCGTTATGGCGCCCCCGATGAATCTACCCGCGCCAGTCTGGTGGAAGCGTTTGAACCACGCTTTCCAACTAACCAGCGTTTGGTTGATGGTGATTTCGCCGCGTTTCTGGTGTTTTTGCAGGCTCCTGGTGCGGCGAAGAAAATCACTTCTTTATTGACCAGCGCGCCCACGCAGGAAGAGCAGATGGATTTGGCCCGGGCGCTGCGCATGTTGAAAACGGGGTGGACCCCTGAGCTGCGCAAGGCGCAACTCGAATGGCTGCGTAAGGCGCTTACCTATAAGGGTGGCAACAGCTTTGGCGGGTTCATTGCCAATATCAAGCGCGACACGGTTGCAACCTTGACGGCTGATGAGAAAGAAGCCTTCAAGGAATTGTTAACCGAAAAGCCTGCAGTAGTGTCTAACCAGCCTGCAGCACCTACCCGGAAGCTGGTGAAGCAATATGTCTTGGAGGACCTTGCCGGGAAACTGGAAAGCGGCTTGAAGGGTGGACGCGATTGGGAGCGCGGCCGGGTGCTGTTTGGCCAGACCACATGCTTCAGTTGCCACCGCTATGGCAATGAGGGCGGGGCGCAAGGGCCGGATCTGACAGGTGTTGCTGGGCGGTTCTCGCCCAGGGACTTGCTGGAGAGCATTCTTGAGCCGAGTAAGACGATTTCGGACCAGTATGAGGCGGTGATCATTGAAACCACGGATGGCAAGCTGGTCAGCGGTCGCATTGTGAACCTGAACGGCGACACCATGATGGTGATGACCAACATGCTCGATCCCAACGATATGGCCAGTATCGACCGCAAGCGGGTTGAATCGGTCACATCCTCGAAGGTTTCGATGATGCCTAAGGGATTGCTGGACACACTGGAGACCGACGAGATCCTTGACCTGATGGCCTATATGCTAGCCAAGGGTGACAAGGGGCATTCGATGTTCAAGAAGTAACCATTTGCCTTCTGGACAAACAAGGGGGCCGGGTCGCCAACAGGTGCCTCGGCCCCCGGGCTTTACGGGATCGCGGAAACCGTTAGCCTTTAAGGGATGGTGCAGGCTTGGCGGTCCCGTGCGGAGGGTGAGTAACCATGTGGCTGATCAAGGCTTCGCTGCGCAATCCGCACATGGTGGCGGCATTTGTGTTGATGATTGTGATTCTTGGTGTGTTGTCTTTGATTAGCATTGCAATCGATATTTTGCCGGTTTTCAAGGCGCCTGCAGTGCAAGTGCTCACCTATTACCCGGGTATGCCGGCAGCCACCATTGAGAAAACCATCACCAACCGGATTGAGCGTTGGGTTAATCAGGCACCTGGAGCCCGGTTGGTGGAATCGCGTTCAGTGCCGGGCGTGAGCGTGGTGAAGGTTTATTTTCGGGACGATATCGATCCTAACGAGGCGCTGACGCTGGTGAACAGCTTGGCGCTTGGTGCTTTGCCCAACTTGCCACCCAACACGCTGCCGCCTGTCGCCTTGCCATTTGATGCAACCGGTACACTGCCGGTGGGAATTTTGACGGTGAGTAATCCATTCATGGACGATGCCCGGCAAAAGGATGTTGCCCGCATTCAGGTGCGCAACATGCTGGGTGCGGTGCCGGGGGCCATAGCCCCTGTGGTGGTGGGTGGTCGTGACCGCAGCGTGATGATTTATCTGGATCCCGCGAAGATGGATGCCAGAAACCTCGCTCCCATGGATGTGGTGAGCGCCCTGAAGCGAGGCAACTTAATGGTGACGCCGGGCACGGCGTATTTTGGCGGCGAGCAGTTGCTGCTGGACAGTAACACCATGGTGGAAAAGGTAGAGGAACTGAATGATCTGCCCCTGTCGCTTGGTGGGCGAACCAACCTGTACCTGCGGGATGTGGGCAGAGCGGAAGATGCCTCGGCAATTCAGACCTCGCTGGTGAGGATCAATGGGAGTAGTGAGGTTTTTGTGCCCATTTACCGTCAGCGGGGTTCCAGCAGCCTGGCGGTGGTGGACAATACTATGGCAAATATCCCATCCATGGAGGAGCGCCTGCCTAAAGGGACCAAGCTTGACCTGGTGATGGACCAGACGGTTTCGGTGCGCTCGGCATTGCGGGCGCTTTTGGAGGAAGGGGCTACTGGGGCGGTGCTGGTGTCGGCGATGATCTTGTTGTTTTTAGGCAACTGGCGGATGACGGTTATTGCTACTCTGTCGATCCCTCTGGCCCTATTGGGCGCGGTGATCGGCTTGTATGCCACGGGCAATACCATCAATGCGATGACATTGGCTGGCTTGGCGCTTGCGGTGGGGCCGCTGGTGGATGATGCGATTGTGGAGCTGGAAAACAACCATCGCAACTACCATATGGGCAAGTCGCGGGTAAGGGCTGCGCTGGACGGCTGCACTGAGGTGATGGTGCCGGTGCTGGTGGCCACCTGCACCACGGTGATTGTGCTGGCACCGCTGGCGCTGCTGCCTGGCATGGGCGGTTTTTTGTTTCGTCCGCTGACACTAGCGGTTGGGTTTGCAATGCTCACCTCGTTTGTGTTGTCGCGGACGCTGGTGCCCACCTTGTGCGCTTATTTCTTACCCGATGAGCACCGCGGAAGTGCTGTCAAGGAAAAGCCAACCGTTGGCGGTTGGTTCACCCGGGTGGCCAATGCCTTCCAAGGCTGGTTGGACCGTTTGACTGGGGCCTATCTGGCGCTGCTAGACTGGTGCTTGGCCAGGCGTGGGTTGGTGATTGGGGCTTTGTTGCTTTTGTTTATCTTGTCGCTGGGTTTGCTTGGCAAAATTGGCAGGGAGTTTTTTCCGCAGGTGGATGCCGGGCAGATCACTTTGCGTCTGCGGGCACCTTCGAACCTGCGGTTGGATTCGACGGATGCCCGGGTGCGTGAAGTGGAAGCTTTTATTCAGGATACAATCCCTGCGGCGGACTGTGGGATGATTGTCTCGGAAATTGGGCTTAACCCCGACTGGTCGGCCGCTTACACCACCAACTCTGGCCAGCAGGACGCGATCATTCGCGTGCAGTTGAACGCAAAGCGGTCGCACAGCGCGCAAGAATATGCCAGCATGCTGCGACGAAGTTTTAATTCCAAGGCGGAATTCAACGACCTGCGCGCCGACTTTGACACCGGTGGAATGATCTCCACCGCGCTGAACATGGGTTCGTCGTCGCCCATTGATTTGGAGGTGGAGGGGGGCACACCTGAGGAGTCGGTGACAGTGGCGCGTCGCGTGCGCGACTTGGTTAGCCCTATCGATGGCACCGCTGATGTGCGTGTGCAACAGCGGGATGACGCTCCATATTTGGTGCTGGATGTCGACCGCCAAAAGGCGGCGGAGCTGGGTCTTTCGACCGAGGATGTGATTTTGCAGGTGGTTGTGGCGCTCAACTCCAGCGTCTCGGTGCAACGAAACTTCTGGGTTGATAACCAATCTGGCAACCAATACTTCGTGGGAGTTCAATACCCGGAAGATGTCGACCGGCGGCTGGAGGATGTGCTGGGGTTGCCTGTGAAGGGTGCGGGCCAAGGGGCGGCCATGAATTTGGGTACGGTGGTAACCCCCAGGCGCAAGTCGGGTGCGGTGGAAGTGCATCATGCCGGGCTTAGGCGGGTATCGAATGTGTTGGTGAACACCGAGGGGACTGACATTGGTACTGTTGCGGGACATATTCAGGAGCGGTTGGCCGGCTTGGAGCTGCCCGAGGGGATGCGGATACGGCTGAAAGGTGAGTTCGAGCGGATGAATGAGTCGTTTCGCATGCTGGCGCTTGGCTTGGTACTGGCGGCGGCTTTGGTCTATCTGTTGCAAGTGACACTATTCCGCTCGTGGATAGGGCCTTTTGTCATCATGTTCACGGTGCCTTTGGGGTTCATTGGTGTTTTATGGATGTTGTTTTTAACCGGCACCACACTGAACACGCAGTCGCTGATGGGGGTGATATTTCTGGTGGGCATTGCGGTGAATAATGGAGTGTTACTGGTGGATTTTTCCAACCGGTTGCGGCTGGAGGGTAAGGGGGCGGTGGAGGCGATTCGCCTAGCGGCGGCCACGCGGTTTCGGCCGATTGTGATGACATTCCTTGCCACAGTGTTGGCACTTGCCCCCATGGCCATTGGCACCGGGCGAGGCAACGAGGCGAATGTGCCACTAGCACGGGCGGTGGTTGGGGGCCTGATCAGCTCCACCTGCCTGACACTGGTGCTGGTGCCGGTTTTGTACACGCTGTTAGCGCGCAAAAATCCGGCTGTTGATCCGCATTTGGAAAGTGAACTGGGCTAGGAGGGTTGACCGATGCTAGCGAAAAAGAAGCTTGCCTGGTTGGTGTTGGCGGTATTTGCTGGGCTAGCAGGTATAGCGGCAGGTTTGGTGCAGTGGCAGGGTGTGGCCTTGGCGCAGACACCGTCGGCATCGACACCGGTGGGGCCGGTCATTCGTGTCAAAACCATCAGGCCGAGGACTGGCTCTGATTTGGAAGTGGGCGTGGAGCAACCTGCGGATGTGGCCCCCTATTACCGTGTTGAGTTGCAGTCGCAGGTGGCGGGAACGCTGAAATTTTTGGAGAAGGATATTGGCGATAAGGTGGCTGCTGGAGAGCGGTTGGCGGAGATAGAACCGGTGGAAGGTGCGGGTGACGGTAAAGCGAAAGGTGTGGTGACAGCGCCTTTTGATGGAGTGATCGCGCGTCGGTCGGCTGACCCGGGAACTTTTGTGGCGAACCCGGCCATTGTTTCGGGGGTGTCACCCCTTCTGGTGGTGGAACGCACCGACATAGTGACTATTTCGATGCGCGTGCCCGAAGCGTATGTGGCCCAGGTGGGAAAAGATACCGAGGCGGAATTGCGACTGGATGCGATGCCTGGCAAGGTGTTGCGTTTCAAGCCGACCCGTTTGGCTCCGTCTTTGGACCCGGCAGACCGGACACTGGTGCTTGAGGTGGACCTGTACAACGGAACCGCCGAGGAGCACCGGCAATTTCTGGAAAGGGCCAAGCTGAGCCGGAATGCCGACCTGAAGGGGCGAACCTTGCCGGAGTTTCCGAAGGGTCTGGAGGGGGGTGCAGCAGCGCGGTTGCTGCCGGGCATGTATGGGAAGATGCGATTGCGGCTGAGGCGATTCCAGAACGCGCCTGTGATTCCTAGTAGCGCGATCGTTAGGCGTGGCGGTTTGGCTTATCTATTTCTGGTTGAATCAGGTGTGGCGCGTCTGCGGCCTATCGCGGTCGAGCTAGATGACGGTTTGCTATCGCGCGTGTTTTGGCTGGACAAGGAAGGCGGGCGTGATGTGCGTCGGGAATTGGCCCGCGAAGAGGATCTGGTTTTAACCAATCAGGGAGAACTGGAAGACGGTAGCCGGGTGCTAAGCACCCGGGTTGAGTGAGATATTTGATAGATACTTGTTGCTGACTCAGGCGGCCTTGCGTGCGGGCTGCGCTTCAAGGTTCAGTGTTTGCGCCACGGTGTAGCTGCGCTTTCCTTGGCTTTCGAAATAGGTGCGGCTGAGCACCTCGCCCAAAATGCCCAGGCCGATGGACTGGGTGCCTAGCAGCACCAACAGCATGCTGAGCAGCAGGAATGGGTTGCCTGTCATATCGATCCCGCCCAGCGTTTTCATGCTTAGGGTGGCTATCAGGCTTGCAAAGCCAAGTACGATGAACATCATTCCCAGGCCACCCAAGAAGTGCATTGGGCGGGTGAGGTAGCTATTGAGAAACTTCACGGTGATTAGGTCGAGAACCACGCGGAAGGTGCGGGTGAGGTTGTATTTGGTCACCCCTGCGGTGCGGGCATGGTGCTTCACGGGTACCTGAATCATGCGGGCACCCTGCATCTGGCAGAGCACTGGGATGAACCGGTGCATTTCGCCATAGAGCGGCAAGTCCCTGGCGATTTGCCCGTCGAGTACACGCAATGTGCAACCCATGTCCCGTGTAGTGGACCCGGTGACTTTGCGGATGATCCAGTTGGCGATTTTGCTGGGGAACTTGCGGATCAGGTAGGCATCCTGCCGATTGGCCCGCTCGCCGAACACAGCGTCATAGCCTTCGGCAAATTTT
>CAIWHS010000507.1 GCA_903912515.1 uncultured Planctomycetaceae bacterium | reverse complement strand
GGTCAGGCTTCAAGCCCGTCATGTTTTCAACTTGCCGTTGGAAATCATGAAGCTGAACGAGGATGTCCAGGACAAATTAGGCAAGGATTTGGCAATGCTAGCCAGTTGCCGGGAATCTGACTCCCTTATTCTGGGGCCAATAGAACTTGAGAGCAGTCTTTTTTTGGAAAGCTTGCGAATGTGGCTAACACCACAAGTGAAAATATGCCTGCTTGAATCGCATAGAAAAACCACTCCAATAGGGAACTATTTGGAGAATTCCATATTGGAATGGTTTGAAAATGGCCATTAAACAAAACTAAAATACTATTTTTTGGCTGCAGGCGATGCGGCAGGTGCAGCAGCACCTGATTTGTGTTCGCCAATCCAATCTGTACCTTCCTTGATACCAGCTTTGATATCGTTTTCCGTCTTTGCCTTATTAACCTGAATTGTCAGGTTCCCATCGCTGTTGGCTAAAGTGAACCAACCACGCGAGTAGCCAAAACCGGCAAAAGCAACTACAGCAAGACCTACTAAAGCCAAAAGATTACGCATCTCAAACTCCCCAAAATGAATCATAAAGAGACATGAATCTTGCAATACGGCAAAACGAATTGAAAAATCCACCCCACTTCTTGCCTCCAACAATTACTCTGGCTCAAATTCAAGCTGCACACTTGATTCATTTCCCGCAAAAAGCTAGATAATTCCAATTGAATGTTTGGTGAATATCATCTTTTCAGGGGCCATGCCTTGCAGGATATCAGTCAGCCAGCCTCAGGGCTCACCAAATCGAATGACGCTGACAGCAGGTGGGATCGCTATTCAGCGGCCTTGATTTTACTCTCGGCGATTATCCACTTAGCCTATTTATGGTTCAGATGCCCCATCGAAATCTCAACCGATGAAGCCCACTATTGGGATTGGTCGCGGCACCTTGACTGGAGCTACTATAGCAAGGGCCCACTAGTTGCCTGGCTGATCTGGTTAGATTGCGAGATGCTTGGAAAAGCATCCGAATATTTTACTGGGTCTCTTATGCCCGGATTGCGGACATCCGCAGTGATATTTGGAGCGGGACTCCTACTGGCCTTACACCAATTGGCACGGATGAGTTTTTTATCTGCGAAAATTGGGTTTGTGGTTGTCGCAATTGCGCTAACTCTTCCCCCGGTCCATGTGCTTTCACTTCTCCTCACCATTGACTCACCCTATTGCTGTATTTGGGCATGGGCACTGGTAACTGCCCGCATGGGACTATTTTCCCAAGCTGGACAGGGCAACCACTGGTGGATTGCCACCGGCATGCTGGTTGGCCTTGGAATTCTTGCCAAGTACACCATGGTTATATTTGCCGGCAGCCTTTTTCTAGCACTGCTTACCAATCCAGCATGGCGACCCAAGCTTAAGGAAATTGGCCCCTGGGTTGGGGCATTCACCGCTCTATTGTTTTGTTTGCCTATTCTTTTTTGGAATATCGCAAATGACTGGGTAACCTTTCGGCATGTCGGAAATTTAGCGGGGGTTGCCAAAGAAACACCTAGGATTCATTGGTTAGGGCCCTTGAATTTCCTGGGTGGGCAGGCAGGCCTACTCCTGGTTTTCTGGTTTAGCCTTTGGGTGGCAACCCTTTGGAATATAAAAAACCGCAAAACCGCTGATTCGAACACCTACTACCTTTGGATCATGTCTTGGCCGGTTTTCGGAGTTTTTCTAGCATTTAGCCCAAAAACCGGTGGCGGAGAAATCAACTGGCCGATTACCGCTTACCTTTCAGGCCTACCTTTGGTGGCAGCCATGGTTACGGGTTGGTGGACCATATTTAATGAAACAAGTAAACGCTTGAGAATGGCAACTTATGGAATGGGAATTTTAGGAATCTCCCTCACTATTTTCTTGTTTTTCAGCAGTTTTACTTATCCTCTGCTTGCCCAACTCGCTGGAACACCCACCAACAGTAACCCCACCCCTTTACGCAAGTTGGACCCGACTTGCCGTCTTAAAGGCTGGAAAAGTCTTGCAGCAAAAATAGATCAGGTGAGGAAGTCGCTTTCACTCGGCGAAATGGAAACTGTTCTTTGCGGCAACCGCTGGAGCAGCACCGGGATTTTGGGATTTTATTGTCAGGGCCATCCACAGGCATATTGTCTGGGCCCTATATTGGGTGACCGGCATAGCCAATATGATTTTTGGCTCAACCCATTTGACCAACCAGAACCTTTTCATGGCAAAACTTTTATCGTCGTAGACGGTGTGGAGAAAGTTCTTGGCCCCGCTTTCGAGTCCATTGATTCCCCAATTGAATTTATTCACATGGAGAACGGCAATCCAATTGCGCGTTGGAACATCCTGGTTTGCCGCGGTTTCAAAGGTTTTCCAAAAGAAAGGGCCACCAGCCGAGGCTGGTGACCCTAAAAAGCAAGCCTCTATTAGCCTACTAACCACCCATTAAATGGCTGAGAATATAGGCCTCCAAACCCTCGTAGTCGCGATCATCGCGGAAGGCCTGAACCTTTACCTCGTCGACAGTTCGTGCCACTTGGACCAGCTTGTGGAAGATTTCCTTGCTGTTAATCAAATGCTTGAGCTGGTGCTCCGGCTTTGTAGTGCGCATCGGCTTAACGTCCAAGCCAATGTAACCGTCATACCCACCCCGCTCCAAAACCCAAATCGTGTTAAAGGCACGGCGAATATCAACGGCTCCAAAAGTTTTATCTTGATCATATTTCAAGCCATTTTGGTCATTGAGGTGAACTCCCCAAAGCTTGCCATGCCAGATTGCATTCGCCATATCGTCCGACGGATCAAGCCCAGCCAGAATGGAGTGGGCACTCTCGATAAGAACACCACAGCGGGAAGGATCGATGGTTTTGTAGCAGAGCGCAAGGAAATGACCGGGAGTGGGAAGGTAGGCCATATCCATAGGCTCATTGGGCTTCATTTCGCCCAAAATTCTTATTTTTGAATCCTGTTTTAACAGAGCATCAACAGCGTCCAAGATCCGTTGAACACTACCTATTGGGCACTTGGCCTCACGGATGTATGTTCCCTCACGCGCC
The DNA here is from genome assembly GCA_903912515.1 of uncultured Planctomycetaceae bacterium. Classification (GTDB taxonomy): domain Bacteria; phylum Planctomycetota; class Planctomycetia; order Gemmatales; family Gemmataceae; genus UBA6894. Next base: position 1,793 of record CAIWHS010000507.1, on the reverse strand, counting down.
AACCAAAGGACGATGTCATTAGTGTCCATGATTTTGGCAATATCGACTGCCTTTTTGGAACGATCAAGGGCGTAGGCACGATCAGATGCACTATTGCTTGTATAACCACCATCGACCGTCCGCGGATCCTCCCAAAGTCTGGGGGCGACGAACTCACAAACCAAGCCATGATCGTCGAGAATTTTTTTTACCGATTTCGCTCCCCGCTCGGTTTCCTGCCAAGTCAATCCAGCGGGAACAATATCGTCGTCGTGCATTTGAACGCCGTCAAAGCCCAGTTCTTTATAAATTTTAATTTTGTGAGCAAAATCCAATTCCTGACGCACGGCGGGGCCAAAAGGGTCTGAACCGGTGGAAATATTCCAAGGGCCAAAAGTAAATTTGTAATTGCTCACAGGTTTCTTGGCGGACATTGCAGAAATCTCCCATCAAATGACGATTAAAAGAAAATCAGATCCAGAGCATGGATGCATCTGGATTGTTGAAAAGGTCACCCGCAGGGATGCATTAGCCGTGGAATGCCATCAACTTCAGTGCATCAATTGTCAGGCGCAGTGGCCAGCTTTCTCTGAGTCAGTTTACGAAATTGTCCGTGCGGAGTCTTCTCCTTGCCCAAATTGTGGGAGTCTTACCCTGGAACACAAAAAAATGAAGATCAAACGGGCCACAGTGTCTTTTAGCCGAGGAAAAAAACTATATCCAAAGGCTTACCATTTCGCTGAAGCGGCTTGATTGGTTGAATTTGAAGCAGCATTGACTAGCCCAAATCCCGCCCCATTGCCTTTGCAATCACCGCGGTTGATTCCATGGTTTGAAGGAACTGGGCTGGATTAAGGGCCTGGTAACCATCACTCCAAGCAGCTTCTGGATTTTGATGAATTTCTAGCATCAAGGCATCGGCACCTGCAGCCACTGCTGCTCGCGTCATTGATGGTACTAAAGAGGTTTTGCCAGTTCCGTGGCTTGGGTCAACAACCACGGGCAGATGAGTCTTTTGCTTGAGATAAGGAACCGATGCCAATGGCAATGTGAAGCGCGTGTGATCCTCAAATGTTCGAATCCCTCTTTCACACAGCATCACCTGATTATTACCAGTTTTCAAAACATATTCCGCAGCCAGCAGAAACTCGTCCATGGTAGCCGAAGGGCCACGCTTCAACAAAACAGGCAAACCTGATTCACCTGCAGCTTCCAAAAGCGGGTAATTCTGCATATTACGAGCACCTATTTGCAAAATATCGGCATATTTAGCCACCAAACCAACCAATTCTGGGGCCATAACTTCGGTGACGATTGCCAACCCGGTTTCCTCCCTGGCCTCAGCAAGAATTTCCAAACCCTTCTCTTTCAAACCCTGAAAACTATACGGGCTAGTTCGGGGCTTAAAGGCACCTCCACGCAGTGCTGTCGCACCGACTTTTCGAACCAATCTCGCCAAATCGAGCAACTGCTCACGGGATTCAACAGAGCAGGGCCCCGCCATTACCCCTATTCGGTCACCACCAGCCTGAAAATCACGAACCTTAATGACTGTGGGGCTGGGAGAAGATTCCAAACTTGCCATTTTGTAGGGAGCCACAACAGGGAGAACTTTTTCAACGCCCTCCAAAATCTCCAAATGCACCATCAAGCCGGGCTTTTCCTTACCTACCCCGGCAACAATAGTTCGCTCCGCACCGACAATCAAATGCGGTTCGAGTCCGAATTCCCTCATTCGGTCCTGGGCATAGCTGATTTGAGTTTTTGTAGCAGTTGGCGACATGACAACAATCATCGAATTTCCCCGAAATAAT
>CAIWHS010000506.1 GCA_903912515.1 uncultured Planctomycetaceae bacterium | reverse complement strand
CTTTCAGCGCCAGCAGGCTGGCAGGTTCAATTTGGCCGCCTAGACGCTGCAGGCGTTGCCCAGGTGGTAAAAATCGCTCCAACAAATCACGCACCCCTGGGTTATCAACCTTGGCGATTGCTTCCAACAAACCAGGCTTCGTCTTTTCCAGACCGGTCCCTAGGTCCATACCCCGTGCCAGCACCAATCCTTCCAAGGGCCCTGCTAAAAGCGGCTTCATGGTTTCCGCATCAGCAATCCTTGCATCCTTCAAACGCGTCAGAGCGGCAATTGCCTGCTGGGTGATGGAGGTTTTCCCTGTAGTTCCGGGTGCCATTTGACTGATCCAGTCATGCACCAATTCCAGACCCTGAACATCAATTAAATCGGCTCCCAAATGTGGCATGTGACCCGATCCGGTTTTCGCCATGCGGTAATACAAGGCCGACCGGTACGGATCACCCGCCGTGATCAATGAAGCGTCGGGAAGGCCAAAAGCACCCTGCACCGGCTTGATGCCCACCAGCTTGCTTTCAGCAAGCGGGATATGCTGCCGAAGATCAATCGTGGCGGTTCCCCCCGCACCAGATTGGTGACAGTGCGCGCAATTGGCATGCAGGTACGATCGGGCCCGGTTTTCCAAGCTTTCCTTGGTGCTCAGGGGATCAGACAACCGGTTAATCGTCATAGTATCGGTGGCTTTGTCGCCGTCAGCCTTGCGGTATTCCACCAGCCCCAATCGCCTTAAGCCGCCCAATCCGGATTCCCCGGGGCGTTCACCGGCATTGCCAAGGTCCAGTTGCATCGGTGTGAACGCGAGCGCGTGACCAGCCCAAGGGTTATGGCAGGTCATGCACTGTGAGCGTCCGGCGAAGTGCCAGGTTTGCTTCCGGAAGCCGGATGCTTCACTTGGATCGGCCACGGTCAATTCACGGTCCCGCCCGCCCGCCTCCACCAGCTCGGCTTCGGTTGCCTGGGGGTTCCAAGCGTAGGTGTACCCGTTCCAATTCTTGCCATCAAAATGCAGGATCTGCGTTTCCACCGCTTGCTGGTGCGAGCCTTCCGCTGTTTTCAAAGGCAACGACAGCGTCTTGACCAAGACCCCGTCCTTGGGCAGGAATACCTGCCCTGAATAGAAGGTTTCCCGAATTGGAATCGCTCGGTCATAAAACCGGGCGGTGCTGTTGCCAGGCAGGGCAACCCATCGCTTGGCTGATGCTTGATCGACAAACTGGGGGCTATTGATTGCAAAGGGATAAACCCCTGAGGCGGCAAGCTGTTGACTGGTCGATTGGAACAGCCCGGTCTCGCTCAGGGTGCGCGGGAATTTCTTCGGGTCAAACGAGGCTGTCTCGTTGGGCACCAGTTGGTAAATACCAGCGTCTTTTTCTTTGTAGTCGAGGAAATATAACTCCTGGTCATGGTCGAGACCAAAGGCGATGATTTGCTGGCTCGTTTGCGCTACTTGGCGGTGGCTGATGCGTTTGTCTTTGTCAAACTGGCTTGCCCAAAGTTTTCGGGTCACCCAATCGCCGCAGATGTAATGACCCTGCAATTCCTTCAAGCGAGTGCCGCGGTAGACAAAGCCGCCAGTGATCGAAGCCGCCTCGGTGTGCGGGAAGCTGATGTCTGGGCCGGATATGGGCGTGGGCCCACGCTTGCCCTCCGGGTTCACCACCTGGGGGCCTTCCATCACCGACCAGCCATAGTTGCCGCCGGCCCGCACCCGGTAGACCATCTCATACATTTCCCAACCCACATCCCCCACCCACAGGTCGCCTGTCGGCTGATCAAAACCCATGCGCCACGGGTTGCGAAAACCATAGGCCCACACCTCGTGCCTGGCCTTGGGCAAATGGACGAACGGGTTGTCCGCCGGGATGGCGTAAGGCAACGGCTTGCCTTGGGCGTCCTTGCCCTGTTTGTCCACATCGATCCGCAAGATCGAGCTGAGCAGGTCACTGATATCTTGGCCTGTCTGCAAACGGTCGGGCGGGGCCGGGTCGGTGGCGTCTCCGGTGGAGATGTACAGGAGGCCGTCCTTGCCAAAGTGCAAATCACCCCCGTTGTGTCCGCCGCCCAGCCAAGTCAGCAGCACACGCTCGGTGGCCACATCGAGGTGATGGGAGCTGTCGAGGCGAAATTCCGATACCCGTGTTCCTTGCGGATGCGGGCCGTTCTTGCCGCGAACCACATAGCACAAGTAGCAGAGCCGGTTTTCAGCAAATCGGGGGTGGAATGCCAGGCCATAGAGCGCCTCAAAGCCACCGTATTGTTGGGTGTCTAGCTTCAGGCTGCTGGCAAGATCGATGAGCAGATCGGCCTTTTCGCAGGCTGGATTGTTCATGAAGGACCATACTTTTCCGCCCTGCTCAGCGACCACCATCCGTTTTTCAAAAGGCGCGGTAGTGATCAAGACCGGGTTACTGAAGCCCAGTTTGGCAAAAGTCCTTTCCGATCGAAAAGGCGGCGGGGCCTCAGGCGAACCGGTGATGCGGGAAGTGGACCATGGAACCCGTTTATCTTGCGGGTCCTGCTGGGCGTTTCCGTGGCCGAGGCCGAGCAATAGAGTCGATAAAGCGATTAAAAAGATCATGCGGCTATTGATGATGACACCTTCTCTTTTCGCGTTGGCTCGTTCAGCAGAAGGAATTTCACCCGCGCTTGCAACCGCCAGTCGGCCACCAGAGCCTGCCCGGCTATCACCAGGGGCTGGTGGGCGGTTAACTCAACGGTTCTTATCGGGCCTTGCATGCGCGGATCCGTGCTGTGAATTTTCGGGAATTTGCCCCAATGATACCCAGGTTTGGCAGAGGAGGTAATTCGGCGCTGCCCTAATCTCTTGGCTATTTTCAATGGTTGCCAGATTAACCGAAAATAAAGGCTTGGTGTAATGGGTGAAAAATAGGTGATACTAGGGGCTGGCTTTATAGAGGGGGTGTGATGCGCTCGATACTTTTGGGAGTTTTGGCTTGGTTGATACCGGCAATGGCTTTGGGGGCTACGCAACCCAACATTGTTTTCATCCTGGCGGATGATCTGGGCTACACCGATTTGGGGTGCTTTGGCAGCGGTTATTATGAAACGCCCAATATTGACAAGCTGGCAGGGCAGGGGGCGAAGCTGACTTGTCACCACCATTGCCAAAACTGCACCCCCACGCGGGCAGCCCTGATGAGCGGGCAGGTTGGCGCGCGGACCGGGGTGTACACGGTGGGGGGGATTGATCGGTTTGATTGGCAATCGAGACCGCTTCGGCCGGTGGAGAATGTGACGCAACTTCCCTTGGACCGCGACACCATTGCGCAGCAATTGAAAAAGGCCGGCTACGCAACCGGGATGTTTGGCAAATGGCATATCGGGCAGAACGGGCCTTACCATCCGGGCAAACGGGGGTTTGATGAGGCGGTTGTCACGATGGGTAAGCACTTTAATTTTGAGACCAGCCCTCCAATGGATTACCCCAAAGGGCAGTATTTGGCCGACTTTCTCACGGACAAGGCAGTTGACTTTATCGGGCGCAACAAGGCCAAACCCTTTTTTCTGTATCTGCCGCATTTTGGCGTGCATTCGCCGCATGATGCCAAGCCTGAACTGGTGGCGAAATTCAAGAACAAGAAGCCGGTGGGCGGGCATGGCAACCCGGTTTATGCGGCGATGATTGCAAGCGTGGACGAGAGTGTGGGCAGGGTGATGCGGGCGCTGCAGGATCATCAACTAGCCGACAACACGGTGCTGGTGTTTGCAAGCGACAATGGCGGCGTGGGTGGATATGTCCGCGAAGGGATCAAGGCTGACGGGAAAGATATCACCGATAATGCGCCGCTGCGGAGTGGCAAGGGCAGCCTGTATGAGGGGGGGACACGGGTGCCGTTGATCGTTAGCTGGCCGGGTGTGGTGAAGGCTGGCGGGAGTGTTTCGGTTCCCACCATTCATGTGGATGTTTATCCCACCTTGCTGGAGATCGCCAAGGCTCCCAAGCCTAGGCAGGTTCTCGATGGGCAAAGTCTGGTTCCGTTGTTGCGGGACAGCGAAGCCAAGCTGGCGCGGGAGGCGATTTACCAGCATTTTCCAGGTTATCTGGGTTCCGGGCCGGGGAAGTGGCGCACGACGCCGGTGAGTACTGTGCAGGCTGGGGACTGGAAGCTGATGGAGTTTCTCGAAGACGGGCATCTGGAACTGTATAATCTGGGCGACGATTTAGGGGAGAGCAGGAATCTGGCAGGAGCGATGCCAGAAAAAGCGGCGGAGTTGCGGCTCAAGCTTCTGGCTTGGCGCAAGGAGGTGAAGGCACCAATGCCTGGCAAAAACCAAGCAGGCAAGCCGGGGCAGAAGCGGAATATTGCGCCGGGGAAGTAAATGCCTGGGTGACATACAAAGATACAGTATGTGATTTTTGCAATAGCTTGGTTGGCGGGTTATTGATGGAGTGTCCTATAGAGCCCTTTAATTATGCTTATTCTCTTTTATCCAAGCCGCCAGCTTGGTTAAAACCTCGTCAATAGTCATTTTTTGGATGGCGAAGGGTGGCTGGAAGGGCACCCAGCGGTGGCCTGCGTGCTCGGTGGAAATGATGGGTTGGTCGTGGTCGAGCCAGGCGGCGAAGTAATAGACCTCTTTGGCAGAGAGTTGGCTTGGGTTTTTTCGGTCGGCGACGGTGTAGCGCAGGACATGGCGAAAGCCTTCGATCAGCCGGATGGAGGTGGGGTTGATGCCGGTTTCCTCTTCCAGTTCGCGCAGGGCACCCTCGAGAATGGTTTCGCCTTTCTCCAGGTGGCCTTTGGGGAAATCGAGGCGGTTGTGGTGCTCCATGAGCAGCACTTCGGTGGGGCAGCCGGGCCGCAGGATGACCACTCCGCTCGCTCGGACGGGGGGTTCACTGAGGGAAGGAATATTCATCATGCTAGACAGTGTAGGCATGAGACATAGTTGGATCAAGTGAGATGCCAGAGGGTTTTAAGGCGATTGGCGATATTGGGTAAGTCATCGAGGGCGGTTTGGAGGGTTTGACGCAGCTTGAGGATGGGTTCGAGGCTTCCTGGGCCGGGTTCAGGTTGGTCGGTGTGGCGCAGGCGGATCATCCAGGCGGAGGCGGCAT
>CAIWHS010000505.1 GCA_903912515.1 uncultured Planctomycetaceae bacterium | reverse complement strand
GAAAGGCTCATTTGGCGACCTGTGGTCGACAATCTGAAAATTGACCTGCGGCTGGAAAGCGCCAATGGCAGCGGGGCCAAACCGGGCGGATCATTCACTCCCGGCGAAAAAGTGCGTCTGAAAGTGACCGCGCGGGATTCCGAAGGGAAGCCTACCGGCGCCATACTCCTCGCAAGCGTGGTTGACCATTCAGTAGTCACATTGGCTGACGAGAAAAATGCTCGTACCTTGCCCACCCATTTCCTGCTGGGCGAGGAAGTACTCCACCCAGAAGACCTGGAATACTCAGACTTTCTCCTCACTGGACACCCGCTTGCAAAAAAAGCGATGGACCTGCTTCTGGGCACCCAAGGCTGGCGTCGCTTTGCCGAACAGGATCCCGCCAAGTTCCAAGCCCAGCGCCCCCTCGAAGCCCACGACTTTATGGTTAGCTCGGGTCTTGCCCGCCAACAGGCCACCATGTCCACCCAAGTTGCCATGGAAGCCAAAGTCAGGGAGCTTGCACCCGTTTTTGATGCCCGTTTCAGGGAAAAGCGCGAGGAAGCCAACAAAATGCGGGCCGATTTGCAAACTGCCCAGACTGAAGAGTCCATACTCAACGACAAAATCAAAAAAATCCAAGGCAACCTGCAAAGCAACTTCACTCCCTTGACCGTTGGTTTGGGATTGGCATCAGGATTTTTCTCCCTGATTGCTTTACTCGCCCGGGGCAAGTCTGTCGCCACCCAGATTGCCCTTTGGGCTGTGCTACCCCTGCTGGTAGCAACGGGTTCTTATGTCTTTTTAAGGCAACTGGACCAGCAATGGGCCGAACAAGGAAACGGCCTAACCTTTTTCTCCAGCTCTTTGCCTAAAAAATCTGCCACGATGGCCCCAATCGCCCCCAGTCAGTCTGAAAATGTCCAATTAGGTGCTGTTGGCAAAGATAAATTTGCAATGGCTAAAGGTCTTGAAGGCCCGCTTCCCATGGCCGCAAGGGCCGTGCCAGCCCCCTTGGCAACCCCGCTAGCGATTGAGGGTGCGATTCCCGTTGCCGCTCAGACTGGTCGGCCCCAAATGCGTCGCAATGGCTCACCGATTGCACCAGGTAGTGCTAGCTCGCCACGGCCAACCAGAATTGCCAACTCCAAAAATGCCATACTGGACATCCGTGGTGGTGGTTTTGGTGGCCAGAGTGGTGAAGGGCTTTCAATTTCCGGCATTGACCGTTTGCTTCTGCCCGAATCCCTGGCGCAAGATCCAGCCCTGCTGGCACCAGTTTCAGGGTTGGATTTACCCCCGGTGCCGGTGGTTCGCGAATACAGCCATGCGCGCGCCTTCGGTTCCGACGCATCCTCCCGGTCCGACTTCACCGAAACCCTGCTCTGGAAACCGGTATGGGTACTTCCGTCGGGCGAGGGAAGCGTGGAATTTGAACTGTCCGATTCCCTTACTCGCTATTCGGCAACCATAGCTGCAAACACCGAAGATGGCAGGCTGGCCAGCGCTAGTACCCTATTCGAGGCTAAACTACCGCTTGCTCTCAGCGCCAAGTTACCGGGAGAAACCACCTCGGGGGATCTGCTTGAATCCCCTCTCTCCATAGAAGGGGAACCAGGGGCCACGGTGGTGTGGCAAATTAAACAATTGGAGGGTGCCACCCAGCAGGGGCCCGACAAAGGAACAATCACCCTGGATTCTTCTGGAAGGGGCCGCACCCTCATTAAAATCAAGCCAAATGAAGACACCAATACCTTGCGCTATCAAATCGAGGCATCGAGCGGCGAATGGAAAGATTCCATTCAGGGATCCATACCAGTGGCAGCCGACGGGTTCCCAGTGACTGGTTCAATCAGTCTTCGCCTCGAAGGCCGCCAGCAGCGAGTTCTCCGCCTGCCTGAAACTTGGCAAAAGGGATCCCTCTCCGTCAAATTGGAAGGATTCCCAAGCCCCCTGGGCGAGACTCTGGCAGGGCTCGAGGGCATGCTGCGCGAACCACACGGCTGCTTCGAACAAACCTCAAGCACCTCCTACCCCAATCTGTTGGTTTTGCGCCTATTGAAAAGCTCCGGCCATGCGAACCCCGAAATCGAATCCAAGGCACGCGACCTATTGGTCCAAGGCTACAAACGATTGGCCGGTTTTGAATGCATGGACACCAAAGCCGGCTTCAAACGCGGATTTGAATGGTTTGGCGCATCCGACCAGCAGCATGAGGGCCTGACCGCTTACGGCTTGCTGCAGTTCACCGGCATGCTCGAGGTCGGCATCGAGGGCATCGATCCCAACCTGATCAGCCGCACCCGGGAATATTTGCTTTCTAAAAGGGATGGCCAAGGTGGCTTCACGCGCGTCGCACGTCGCCTCGATTCTTTTGGCAATTCGTCAGCCAACCTTTCCAACGCCTACATCCTTTGGGCCCTTGCAAAAAGTGGTGACATGGCCGCTCTCAAAACCGAAATCAACGCTCTGGCCAAGCGGGCTCCCGACATGACAGACCCCTACGAAATGGCATTAGCTGCCAACGCCCAATACCTTTCAGGCCAAAAAGAACCTGCCCTCAGCCTCTGCGCCAAGTTGGCAACCAAACAGGCAACCGAGGGCCATATCCCGGGAGCGGCGACCTCCATCACCCATTCCAGCGGGGATGGTTTGGTGATCGAAACCACTGCTCTCGCGCTGATGGCCTGGCAAAGTGCTAGCAAATCTGAAAATGAAGCCAATGTCCTCCGGGCAATCAATTGGCTATCCCAAAAACGGGCTGGTGGCACCTTTGGCTCCACCCAAGCAACCATTCTGGCCCTCGAAGCCATGACACAATTCCAGCAGGCCAATTCTGGCAAAACTAAAGAGGGAACGCTTAAATTTGGCAGCCATGGTCAACCCGTCCTGAATCTGTCATTCCCGGATAAAGCGGTCAGCCGTATGGTGGGCGATTTAAAAGAGCAGGATTCCGGTCTGCGCCCAGGCGATAACCCCATCGACCTAGAATTAACCAACGGCAACGCCTTCCCGGGGTCTTTGACTTGGGAATATCAAACCCTCACCCCACCAAGCTCACCCAACGCAACCATCACCCTGCAGGGCCAGCTCGATAGGGACGAAGTCACCGAGGGTGAAAGCGTTCGCCTCAACCTGCGGGTGCAAAATACGTTGCCTTCCCCCACCGGCATGGTCATGGCGATAATTGGCCTGCCCGCCAGCCTGGCGCTACCAACCGATGCCAAGCAATTGATCGAATATGCTCGCCAACCTGCCGATGGCACCAAGCCCAGAATTGCAGCTTGGGAACAACGCGGTCGCGAGCTGGCTTTCTATTGGCGGGGTTTCCAACCCAATGAGGTTGTGAGCCTTCCAATCGACTTGGTTGCCATGGTTCCCGGTCGAACCAAAGGCCAAGCCATGCGGAGCTACCTATTTTACTCGCCAGATATCAAGTTCTGGCAAAACGGCCTCCAAATCACCGTTAAACCTAAATCCTGAGCCAAATCGGTCCAAATTCCTGCCAAAACCAGACTGAAAGCTGGTCAAAAACCTAATTTTCTCTATTCTTGCCCTTAGGTTGATCGATTTGCTGCCTTGCTCGTCACCGGAGTGACCAGCTCGGGCGGTCCTTTTTTTTGGTCATTTCCGGAGCGGGACAGTTATGAGTCACAAGTATGTGTATTTCTTTGGCGACAACAAAGCTGATGGCGATGCCACAATGAAAACCCTGCTGGGTGGCAAAGGTGCCAACCTGGCTGAAATGACCAAAATCGGCCTGCCTGTTCCTGCCGGTTTCACCCTTACCACAGAAGTTTGCACCTACTTCTACGACCACGGTAAACAATACCCTCCGGAACTGAAGGCTCAGGTCGACGAGAACATCAAGAAAACTGAAGCGGCCATGGGGGCCAAGCTGGGCGATCATGAGAACCCGCTCCTTGTCTCCTGCCGCTCCGGCGCACGCGACTCGATGCCAGGCATGATGGACACAGTCCTCAACATTGGCCTCAATGAAAAAACCCTTGCCGGCCTTATCAAAAAGACTGGCAACGAGCGTTTCGCTTGGGACACCTACCGCCGCTTTATCCAAATGTACGGAGATGTGGTTCTTGGCCTGAAGCCTGTCGACAAAAAAGAGGAAGACCCCTTCGAAAAGATCATGCACGACCTGAAGCATGAAAAGGGTGTCGAACTCGATAACGACCTGACTGTTGCCGACCTCAAGGTTCTAGTCGAGCGCTTCAAGAAGGCTGTTAAAACCCGCACCGGTCACGATTTCCCCGAAGATGCCCGCGAACAGGTATACGGTGCCATCGGTGCAGTGTTCGGCTCTTGGATGAACGATCGCGCAATCGTTTATCGCCGCCAGTACAACATCCCTCACGAGTGGGGCACAGCCGCCAACATCTGCTCCATGGTGTTCGGCAACATGGGTGACGACTGCTGCACCGGTGTCGCTTTCACACGCGACCCCGCCACAGGCGAAAATGTTTTCTACGGCGAATACCTCACCAACGCCCAGGGCGAAGATGTGGTTGCTGGCATCCGCACACCCAAAAAAATCGAGGAACTCGCCGCCGAGATGCCCCCGGTTTACAAGCAACTCGACGAAGTCCGCCTCAAGCTGGAAAAACACTACCGCGATGTGCAAGACATCGAATTCACCGTTCAGCGCGGCAAGCTTTGGATGCTGCAAACCCGTAACGGCAAGCGCACCGGGTTCGCAGCAATCCGCTTTGCTGTCGATATGGTCCAAGAAAAGCTGATCGACTGGAAAGAAGCTATTTCGGTCAACCGCATCCCTCCAGACGACCTCAATCAGCTCCTCCAGCCGCTGTTCGATCCCGATGCCAAGCGCAAGTTGATCACCGAAGGCAACCTGCTGGCCAAGGGTATCAACGCCGGCCCAGGTGCCGCTTGTGGTCGCATCAAATTCTTCGCTGAAGATGCCGAACAATTCCACAACACCCACAAGGGTAGCCCAGATGGCCGCGTGATTCTGGTGCGTCGCGAAACCAGCCCTGAAGACCTTCGCGGCATGCAGGTTGCCGAAGGTATCCTCACAGCTTTTGGTGGCGCTTCCAGCCATGCCGCTCTGGTCTCACGCCAAATGGGTAAGGTCTGCGTTGTCGGCTGCTCTGCGCTGAAGATCGACTACCAGGCAGGTACCCTCTCGGTGGGCAACCATGTCCTCCATGACGGCGACTGGCTCAGCATCGACGGCTTCACTGGCGAAGTCATCGCCGGCAAAGTGAACACCCACCCATCCGAAGTGGTCCAGGTGCTCATTGACAAGTCGTTGGCTCCCGCCAAGTCCAAAGTCTTCAAGCAGTTCCAAAAGCTGATGGTTTGGGCCGACAAGGTTCGCAAGCTCAACATCCGCACCAACGCTGACAGCCCCGCGCAGGCCGAGCAGGCTATTGCGTTTGGCGCTGAAGGCATCGGACTGTGCCGCACCGAACACATGTTCTTCGATCACATCCGCGAAATGCGGGAGATGATCCTTGCAACCACTCCAGAAGCCCGCAAGGCCGCCCTTGCCAAGCTGCTGCCATTCCAGCGCGAAGATTTCGCTGGGCTTTTCCGCGCGATGAAGGGCTATCCCGTCACCATCCGAACCCTCGACCCGCCGCTCCACGAGTTCCTTCCTCACGACGAGAAGGGGCAAAATGAAATGGCCAAGGAACTGGGCGTTTCAATTGACGAGATTCACAACCGCGTCAAGGCACTGCATGAGTTCAACCCCATGCTCGGCTTCCGTGGCTGCCGTCTGGGTATCGTCTTCCCCGAAATCACCGCCATGCAGGCTAGGGCCATCTTGGAGGCCGCCTGCATCGTGAAGAAGGAAGGAGCCGAGGTGCATCCTGAAATCATGATCCCGCTCGTCGGGTTCAAGAAGGAATTTGAACTCCAAGCGAAGGTTGTCCACGACACCGCCGCAGAAGTTTTCAAAGAGAAGGGTATCACCGTCGAGTACATGGTTGGCACCATGATCGAGTTGCCCCGTGCCGCCATGGCCGCTGACACCATCGCCGAGAAGGCCCAGTTCTTCTCCTTTGGTACCAACGACCTCACCCAAACCGGTCTTGGTATCAGCCGCGACGATTATGGCAGCTTTGTCCGCCAGTACATCGAAGGCGATATCTTCAAGAAAGATCCGTTCCAGGTAATCGATTTCGAAGGAATCGGCCAGCTCATGGAGACGGCCGTCGCAAAAGGCCGCAAGGTCAAGAAAGACCTCAAGCTTGGCATCTGCGGCGAGCACGGTGGTGAGCCAGACTCGGTGAAGTTCTGCCACAGCATTGGCCTCAACTATGTAAGCTGCAGCCCGTTCCGCGTGCCAATCGCCCGTCTCGCAGCGGCGCAAGCCGTTCTCGAGGAGAAGGCTGAAAAGGCCGAAAAAGCAGCCGCCAAGAAGGCAGCCAAGACTAGCAAGGCCTGAATTTGATCGGGTTTACACATCCAAGGCCCGGGCTCCTTTTTGGGGTCCGGGCTTTTTTTCAATTTCCCCCCCAACTCAATTTGGCCTTTCTTCTCAACAAATATTTGGACTATTGCCCCCGAATTAAATTTTCTTCCAAGCTACGACTTGCGGATGGAGGGGTAATTATGGCCGGGAAACCATTTGAAAATCCAATTTTAAAGGACCTGCCCGATTTTGGTCAAACGGTTGACCTGCGCCACGAGCAGGAACCAAACCCCCTAGGCTACATCACCACGCCAATTAAGCCCCCGGCACCCATGCGGACCTTTTCTCCATCGAAAAGGCCTTTGAGGGTGCAATCCCCTCTTCTGGATTGGCTGCATCAAAACAGCTTCACGCTATTTTTCATGTTCATGCTCACATTCATGACCCTGCAATGGCTGATACCCACACCCACCTTCTTCCTTCAGGGGCAGTTGGTGGTTATCCTCCTCAGCTCAACCCTGCTTATTCAGGCCCATCGCTTCAAAGATAAAAAATTGATGATGACCTGCGCCTTGACCATGGCCTTAGCCATGGGGCTCAATTGCATTGTTTTGGCAGAGAATTTCTTGGATGAATTGGTTTTTAAACAAGTGCTTGGCGCCAATTTGTTAGCCCTTTCAGGCCTCTTGGCTGTGCTCATCCTGGTTTTGGTTTACCACCTTTGGCACAACGATTACACGGGCAGAAACGCCCTGTTTTGCGCTTGCTCTAGCTACCTTCTAATTGGTTTCTTGTGGTCCTGCTTTTATTGCTCGGTGAGCTATTTTGTTGAGGGCGCTTTCGCCAATAGCAACGACCCTCCTGGCAAGGAAGGGGCAGCTCCAATCATGGATTATTCCAAATACCTCTATTTCAGCATGATCACCATAACCACCGTGGGATTTGGTGACATCGCTCCAATCTCCCCAATTGCCCGATCCCTCTGCTGGATCGAGGCGGGTATCGGCCAATTCTATTTCGGCTTCATCCTGGCCCGTTTGGTATCTACTCAATTTATGAATAACCAACCCGAGCACGGTTGGCAGCATGACCCCACCACCAATGCCTTTAAAACCCCTCTGCCTCCCAACAGGCTAAAAGCAGCTTGATAGATAGGCATACCATAAAGCGAAAAGTCGCGATCCTGTGGACCGCGACTTTTCGCTTTAAATCTTTTTGTGGCCAGAAGATTACTCTTCGGCAGAAATCTCAATGTTGTGCTCGGTCTTGAAGTAAAGACGCAGAGCGCGCAAAGCGATAGTGGTGATAGTGCGCTCTTCCTTCTTGGCAATGCGACGCAGTTCCATGGCAACTGCAGGGGGTAGACGCAAAAGAATGCTTGTGCCCTTGATGGTCTCGGTTTTCTTCTCTTTAGGATCAACAGCCATGGACAAAACCTCTTGGATAGATTGGGGTTAGTGTTATCAAATTTAGGAAAGCCCCATAACGGAAACTTCACTTATTTTTTATAGAGCTTGGCACCCTATTGCAAGTGTAATCAAATAATCTGAGCAAAATTTTTAAACTATCTTTGGTAAAACACTCATACCCACATGTCTTTCAATAAAACCAAAATAACGATTTTCTGCCAAAAAATATCGTCCCAATACAAGCCAGCTAGCATTTCCACGGCTTATACAAGCCAAATAAAAAGCCATAAATCAATACAGCTATTAGACTTAAGGGTTTTGACCCCGGGCACCCGGTGCGGGTTCATCGGGCGCCCAGCGAGCCAGATCAAAGCCCGGAAGGCTACCTAGGTCCCGTCGGCTAAACAATGCTGCCGACCGGTCGGGAGTGATTTCCGTGTTCACAAATTCACCAAATCGCATGACCATTTCCACCTGCTGGTCAGGCCATTGAAACACCACTTTTTGCGGCAAAACTGCACCAGTTTGCCTAACGACCTGAATATCTTGCACCTGCACCGAGCAGATTACCTTCCCTGCCTCGTCATACAAAATGTGACCTAAAACTTGAGGTTTTCCAGCCTGGGCCGGGGCTCGCTGAAAAATGGTAACTCGTGATACTGTTTTCCCCTGCGGCGAGGTGACCCGTTCGCGAAGCTCGGCCAATTGACCGTTGGCTTTCACCTCATAATTCTTATTGGGGTCATATTCAGCTATCCCCAAGGCAGCAAGAATCATTTCCGGCTGGAACGGGAATGGCATTCGAACCTGCCCCGCAGCCATGGC
Organism: uncultured Planctomycetaceae bacterium; assembly: GCA_903912515.1. GTDB lineage: Bacteria > Planctomycetota > Planctomycetia > Gemmatales > Gemmataceae > UBA6894. The sequence goes on along the minus strand of CAIWHS010000505.1, from coordinate 5,122 downwards.
AGCATGGGAGCAATGGAAAACATAGGGAGGATCAGCCTTGCTGATCCAATACCAAAACTCTTCCTGGTTAGATCCCAAGTCCACTGCGTTTTGACCCAAAACTTTGGCCTTCAACCGGAACAAATTAGGCTTTTGCAGCACCACCATGCCATCCAAACCGGGAGCATTCTGATTGCCTTGCTTGCAATCAATTGCTACCGAGTTGCACTGAATTGCATTAATCCGTCTGGCGTTGTCGTTCAGGTACTCCACCATTTGAGCTGCGCTGGGCAACTCGTCATTGATGGGTTGGGGGTTCTTGACATCTTTGGTTGGCTTCAAGAGTGGGTTCAGACTTGCGCACCCAAAACCTGAAAAAACCACAAAAAACAGCAATGAGATATGACTAATGCCACCAAGTAAACCACCAGGCTTACCTTTGCCACTTTGACCAAACGGAGAGGTTACAGGCGGATTTGGCAAGGAAACATGCTCGCCACTTTCGCAGATTTTTGCCAACCAAACCCCTTTGACATCCTTGGCATCCGGCCTCTCAAGGATCACCCGCCGCTTTCGGACCAATCGCTCCGCCGCATCCCATCGGGCCTCAGCAGTAGCCGTCGTGTCCAACAGCAACTCCATCAGGGAGTCGCTGGTCGCAGCCGCAGTCGCTGGCGTTTCCGGAACTTGGGTAGACCACCAAGCCACAGCACCTTCTGGGGCTTTTTCGAAGCTGTCAGCAGCAAAATCCTTGCGCGTCCATTCGTGGGCCGAAGTTTCGTGAGGAAGCAAAACGGCAACAATGCGCTCCCCGTCTTCCAAGGCACGGCCCGAAGCGGCGCATTCCCTTGTGCAGGGTGGAATTTCCTTCCGCCTCATTCCCCGCTCCCGGTAAGTTCCCTAAGCTCAGGGAATGCCACCAAATCAAACGGCAAAAATTCTTTGCACGCAAGTCTACAGCCCAAATCGCCACCCTCTCGAAAAATGAGAGAGTTAAACTTTTCATTCCTGGGCCTAACCACCACAACTTCAACCCAAACACCCCATCTCAACTCTAGGGTGAACCTTGGATCAGCGCTTGGCTGCTGTTTTTGCAGGGGCCGCCTTATTGGGCTCCGCCACTAATTGACGAAGGTCTTCCTCACATTGCTGCCGGGTTTCGCCACCCCAGCCCTCATGCAAGGCTCGAACAGTCCCTTCTTTGTCCACCAACACCAAGCGCGGAGTTACCTCAACGCCGTATGTAATTCTCAGGCCACTTCCATCATAAATGGGCAATTCTTTGCCCAAAATGCGGGCCCAATTCTGGTTGGAACTGCTCTCAGGCCGCACAGTCAAAGGCAGCACAGTCAAGTCTTTGCCTTGGCCGTATCGGCTCCATTGCTGCGCTTGCAACAACACCTCTTCGGTCATGGGAGCCGCTGGGTTGTAAAAGACTACCAGCACATGGTTTCCACGGCAGTTTCGCAGCGCCAAGCTCCCCTGGCCACCCAAGCGTGGCACGGTGAAATCGGGGGCGCTACTGCCCACCGCTGCGGCTGAGGAACGCTTTGGCTTTTCCCCCGCAATGCCATCAAGGATTCGCCCCGGTTCAGGCGCGGGCATTTCCCCACGCATGGCTGATTCCACGCGTTTTTTTTCCAGCACAAAAGCCGCTCGGTAAGGAGTGGGTGGATAGACCTCAAACACCTTCTCTGTTTTTTTCAACAACTGCCCCATCGCACCGGCTTGGCGAACCCCCTGCCCCATCAGGGGCTCGACTCCTGATGCCAACTTCAAGGTTTGCTCCACATCCTTCACCCGGTCTTCGTAAAGCGGCTTGGGATATTGCACACTACTGTCCAGCTCATACCTGACAACTACCCTTTCGGCGACATCCTGCCGGGCTGGCTCACGCTTTTCCAAGGTGCGCTCCACCTTGGCTGCCAATCCCGTCCGCTGACTTATCCAAACCTTGTCCACTTGCTTCCAAGCTCCCCGGTCCGCCCGAGGCTTATCCCAAGTTTCGGTTTTTTGCTCGCCCAAAAGCACCACACAGGCGTTGCCTTGCAGTACTTCTTTGCCCTTCACCTCCCAAAGGGTTACAGGCCCATCCCCTTCGCTGGTTTCCCAAGACTCTCCCGGCCGCATCTTGCCTGGTGGCAATTCAACCACCATGCCCGTTTCATGCACAGCCACCCCGGGCCCATTTGTTTTCAGGCCGTTTGGTTGTTCTGCCTCCAAATGGCCAAGGCTATCAATTCGGGCTTTCACTAACCGCGAGACCGCAACCGCATTATCCCGGTTCAGTGTCGAGCTACCTCGAACAGCATCCTTTTCCCGCAAAGTGGTCAAAAATGCCATACCCCATCCATCCTGCTCCGGTTCCAACACCAAAACCCGGCTTTCCAGGCGGTAACTGCGGGCATATTGGGTCTGCGGAGTGAAACACTCCTCATTCACCGTGCCTCGGTAAACATTTTCCAGTGCGGGGGTCAGGCGCAAAGGTGCTTGCCATTCCCCCTGCGGGACTTCTGCCCTGCTAAGGGCCGCCTTTTTCCGGCCTGAGCTACCACCAACCGTGGGCTCGCCAAGGGGTTCAGCGGCCGGCGCCTTAGTTACTATTTTGGTTTGAGCCGGAGGCATTTGAGTTGGGGGAGGCAACAAAGGAAGCGGTTGCCCTAAAACCAACACACCCAGCCAGCAATATGAGGTAATCATTCCCAAAACCTCCCCGTTTAGCCAATCTGGACGCGACTCGCCCAATGATTGCCTTCCACCACCCCGGGGCTATAGCTAGACTTTCCTCTGGCCACAAGGCCGGGTTGTTTCAAGGGTTGGGGGCCAACCTCTCGCCAGTTCCGGCTACAAACACCGGCGTTGTTGGCGCTCCCATACCGTGAACGCTTCCAGTCTAGGGGTGCCCAATGCTTGGATTGATCGGACTTTTGTTGGTTCTATTTCTGTTGATGGCGGGTGCTTTTGCCTTCATCGGCCTCACCCTCCAAACTCGCCTTTTCGATCAGGCCCCCGAGGGAATTTACTGGCAGGCCCCGGCAGCGGCAGCCATGGTTACCTCCCCTTTGGTTTTATGGACCTTCTGGACACTCGCCTCCCCAGGCGATACTCGCCCCCTTCAACAGGCTCCCCTCGCAACCCAAACCGAGGCATTCAAAAAAATCCAAGTGGTCACGCTCGATGACCGCCTCGAAACCTACGCCTTTGTTCCTGGTGGCAATCCATCCGTTCCCAAATACCGCAATAAGGAAGACGCCAGCCGCCCACTGCCAACTGTCATGAAAGAAATACGCGTTCCCAAAACTTCTGAAGACCAAGACTGCTCCGTAGTTTTCAAACACGAAAAGGCCTCAGGTCAGGCCAAAGAAAGCTATATCAATGACTCAGGTCGCTATGTAGATGAGGAAGGCCGCATCATGGAAAGAGGCACCCTAGGCGTCATTTTGCCATCAAGAACAGCTAAATTTCTTGTTTTGCTGCTGATGTATGGCCTTTTGTTCGCCGCTTGGTTGGCCAGCTTCACCTTTCTAGTCCAACTACCTGGCGGTTATGGCATTGGCCTAGGACTGGGCGGAGCCATCTTGACCAACTTCACCATTCTTCCATACCTAATTAACTTTGCCGAAAGGGTGTCAACCAGATAAAGGGCCAGATTCTTTATTTTTTGGCAGCGCTACCAAATTGACTTCGGTTTCATCCTCTTTTTTACCGGGCAATACTGTGGTCACTGCCGCACTTTGTGCCACCGAAATTACCGGCACCGCCAAAAATGCCAAAACAACCACCAAGCCGAGTGTTGCCAAATTCAAAGCCACACTCACACCATGCCATTTGCCAAAATTTGCCCGAACCAGCCTAAGCTCTTCCCTTGCCTGGGGGGTCTCAGCTTCGGGTTTAGCCAAAGCTGTCTTCAAAAACTGTTCGGTTGCCTCATAACGAGTTAGCCTCAGGTTCTCCACCTCTCGCTCCACAAACACCCCTGCCAAGGCGCAAAAAAGCGCCGCAGAAGCAAAACAAGTTCGCACCCCAGGCAGCTTTCCCTTGCCAAAAAAATGAAAAGAAGTGGCCAGAACAATCAAACCAAAGGCGACTTGGGTATAAAAATAGGGCCCAAACAAAACCGAAACTGCATTCCCAGCCAATATTCCGCCTTGCTCCTGCCAAAGGGGCTCTGGCAAACCCGCCGATTTTCCCGGAGACTCGCGCTGCATCGCCGAGGGCACCATAAGCCAATAGGGCCTTTGGCTTGCCTCCAAACGAGCCAGATTGTTGAACCGGTCAAACAGCCCCAAACCCCCCACAAAAGTCACAAAACAGGCCAAGCTGATCCACCCACCCAAAACAATAAGATGGAGTGCACTTGGCAACTTTTCAAAAATCCAACCATTGCGCAAACGATTTTCCGTGCCCGCCAAAATCCGGCTGAAATTCGACCGATGCTTCAGAATTACGAAAAAACTTGCCGCTATTCCAAACCAAGCTGCCGGATGCCCTGGATGAGTGAAAAGGTCCGTCAGGCTGCGACCTGCCAACCAACTGGCCGAGGCCAAAGACCCGGCTGAAACCATGCGCGTCGAAAGGGTGACCACCAACCAAATACCCAAAGCCTCCAGACAAAAAGTTGGTATAAGCCCAAGAGCAACGCCCGCCCCGGTGGCTACCCCCTTACCCCCTTTGAATCGCAGATAAACCGGAAAAATATGCCCAAGAAATGCCGCCAAACCACCTGCAGTGGGCCCAAGATCACGCCACCCGTCAGGCAAAGCTATTGCCCCAAAAACACCCAAACCAACCCCCGCCAAGCCTTTGGCTAAATCCAGCAAAAACACCGCGATACCCCAAGGGCGGCCCAGCAGCCGACCTATATTGGTGGCACCTATATTGCCACTACCGGCTATCCGAACATCAACCCCCTTCATAAATCCCACCAAAAGGCCAAAAGGCACCGAGCCCACTAGGTAAGCAAGCAAAACATTCAGCAGGGCATGAACCATCGAAAAAATCTCCTGGCTAACATTCAAGGAATCAAATGGCTTTGCCGATAAAATAATCTGTCGGGTTACCGGGATCTTTGGGTTCCACTTGCCCCGGGGAATCTACGGGGTATATTCTGGTTATAAGACACATGCGGGTGTAGCTCAGTGGT
>CAIWHS010000504.1 GCA_903912515.1 uncultured Planctomycetaceae bacterium | reverse complement strand
GTGCCCACCTTTTGGCGGATTCTCCGCCGGATTTTCCGCAGTGAGGAACGCTTCGATGGCCATTGCAACCCTTCGCCACATTGATGAGAAACGCCTGGAGACCGATCTGGATTACCGGGTGGATTACCTGAGCGAATTCGCAGGATTTACCAAGGAGGATGTGGCCACCATCCATGGTGCGGCCGGGCTGTTGGCACCGATTGTTCCCGGTCTGGTGGATTCGGTGTACGTGAAACTGTTCCAGCAGGATGCCACGCTGAGGCATTTTTTGCTGCGTAACGAGGGATTCAGCGGCCCAGTTCCCCACAATCTGGAAGAGCTAGACCTGAACCATCCGCAAATCATTCACCGGAAACAACATCTGGCGAATTATCTGGTACGGCTGGTGACCGGTGAATACAGCACCAAAATGAACGGCTACCTGGATATGGTGGGGAAAATCCACACGGCCGGGGCAGGCAACCAAGAGATTGTGGTTCCGCTGGTTCAGATGAACGCACTGATGGTTTTTGTGAGTGACGCGGTGATCGCAAAGGTGATGGCAGCAGACGCACCGCCTGAGGCGCGGGTGAAGTTGTGCCGGGCCCTGAACAAACTGCTATGGATCCAGAACGACCTGATCAGCCGGCATTATGTTAGCCACCAGGAAGAAAGCTGCCAGGGAAGTTGTGGCTCCGGGGGGTCTTGCCGGGGGAACTGACGCCGGGGGGGAACTGGCAAGGTTGGCAAACTTTTCCTCGAATACCGATTCTGCCTGACTTGCGGTTTTGCAAGACGGGATGAATGACACGGCCCCACCAACCCCTTCGGCCGATCCTTCCTGATAGGGGGGACCCTGACGGATGGGACTGCTGCTTTATGGGATATTGGCCGTCTTGAGCGGGCAAACGGCAGGGGAGGAAACCACCCCTTCCGCCGCCGCCGTGGAAGGCCGCCCCGAAGCTGTCGAACCCGGTGACGCCGGTCCAAAAAACGAATCAACAGTCAACGAAAAAGATGGGCGTCCGGACTGGTGGAAAAAAGTCCCCCGAGCCGAGGTGTTTCCCAAACCCGGATTCTTTCCGAATCCCATGGTGAAGGGCACGGGGTACTACACCGGCATCGACTGGTTGCGGGGTATTGAGCGGGAGGCGCTCCCCCCTTCCCCGTGGCCGGCGATCAGCCCGGTATTTCAATCCTATTTCGAACTGGACTACCGGAAGGTGGATCCACCCGGGGAGGACCGGTCCTTTCCGCTGCTGGATGAGCTGAAGCGGATTCCGCTGGGAGACAACTGGCTGATGGCGGCCGGGGGCGAGGTGCGCTACCGGTACATGAACGAGAACAACAGCCGGCTGCGGCCCGTGCAGAACGACTATGACCTGTTCCGGGCGCGGGTGTTCACGGATTTCTGGCACCATGATGACTTCCGGATCTACGCGGAGTTCATCACGGCGGAAATCTGGAACAACAGCTTGGACCCGGTGCTACCTGACAAGGACCCGGCAGATTTCCTGAACCTTTTCGCCGAAATGAAGCTGCTGGAATGGGATTCTGCACCCGCTGTGCTGCGTTTTGGCCGGCAAGAACTGCTGTTTGGCTCGCAACGGCTGATCAGCACGCTGGACTGGGCCAACACGCGCAGGACATTTCAGGGCGCGCGGCTGCTGCACCACACCGAACAGGACAGTGTGGACTTCTTCTGGGTGCAACCGGTGGTCCCCGAACCCGAGGGATGGGGTTGGGCGGAGACCTCGTGCAATTTCGCGGGATGCTGGTGGACCCACCGCTTTGATAAGGACAATGCCGCCGACCTCTACGCTCTTTGGTATAGCAACGACAAGCTGTTTGTGGAGGAGGGTGGGACGCCTCTGGTGGTCGGCAACTTCGCCACGCTGGGCAGCAGGACGGTGGGCAACCACAACGACTGGCTGCATGACGCGGAAGTGGCGCTGCAACTGGGCACTCTTTACGATGGCCAACCGCTGACCGCCGGCATGGCGACGCTGGGGTTGGGGCGTAATTTCATCAATATGCCCATGTCCCCTACTATTTGGGCCTACTATGACTACGCCTCGGGCTCTCGCGACTATCGGGAGGGGGCTAGCAACACCTTTCAGCAGTTGTTCCCTTTTAGTCATTATTACTTGGGTTGGTGTGATTTGGTGGGCAGGCAGAATATCCATTCGGTTAGCCAGCAGGCATATTTTCACCCAACCAAGTGGACAACTTTAACGGTGCAGCATTATAACTTTTGGTTGGCCTCGGCTGGTGATGCGCTTTATTTTGCCAATGGCCAGCCTGGGCGATTGAGCCTGAAGGGTAACGCGGGGTATTATGTGGGCGATGAATGGGACCTGATCTGCAATTTCCACTTGGGGCCACGGACCGACTTTTTAACGGGATATTGTTATTTGAACGGTGGCGATTTTCTGCAGAACACAGGAAAAGTCTCAGATAGCAGCCTCTTTTTTGCCCAGATTTCTTTCAAATACTAACGCCTTTTAGGCTCAGGGCTGTGGCTGGAGCCATTATTTCTTTTTGGTGGGGCTTGGGGCAGGAAGGTCTGGGGTGGAGTTATCCTGGTTTTTTTTGCTTGTTTGAATTAGGCCCTCCGCAGGTTCTAACCCTGGTGATGAGGCCTGCTCTTCGGGGGGCAAAGCCAGGGCGCTGATGCGGCCGGTGAAATGGCCCAGCACAGCGCCACCCAGCGGAATAAGTGGTGTAGCGAACAGCATTTCTTCAACGGCCCCACCCGCCATGAAGCCATAGTGGGGGTGAAGAATGACCAAGCTTTCTTCGCGGGCCTGACGGTCGCCTGTGGCGGCGACATAATCAAGCGCGTCTTGGGTGGCGATGGTCTGGTGCCACATGGAGAGGACAGGCAACTCGTTGACGAAAGCATAGGTGCCTGGGTGGCTGCGAGTGCGCAGGTCCTTCGCGTAGGCGGCAGACTGAATTCCCAGAGCGGGGATATCGGAATAAATATAAAGGCTATTTGTATAGGGGTTGTAACGATCGTTACCAAACAGCCGACCGGGCAGGAGCGTGTAGCCTGCCACACTGAGGGCGCCCACCGTGTAGCGCCAACCGGGGCCGACCTCGGTGTTGTCGCAGAGGCGGTGCCATTCTTCGAGCGGTGCATATTGGTTGACACGCACACAGATGTCGTTGAGGCCATTTCTGTCGATGTATTCGCCGACGGCATTGGTAGTACGGGCGCTGATTTGGTGATTTTTGGCGCGTCTGTCCCACAGCAGGATTTTGGAAGGGATGCCGAACACCCAACCGGCGGCGTCGATTAGGGGTCTTGGTTTGCCCTCTTCGATTTGGGGTTCATCGGGGGCGCCGACCACATCTTCCGCGGCCACTTCGCCTGCGTGCCAACCGGTTCCAAATTGGTAATTCTCACCGGAAGGAACCAACTGCTTGTGCCTGCACCCTGTGGCCAGAAGGCACAGGGGAAGGAGGTAAATCAGGCAGCCGAAACGAACACGCATGGGCCACTCCGCCGAAAAACCGGCCATATTGTCGGCCTGATTCTTTTTATCGGCATTTTGGGCGCGTTAAATTTCCTGAATTGGCAAAAATGGTCTCAAGATTTGGCTGGTGACAAGACGAAGGGGGCCAATCGGATTGATTAGCC
>CAIWHS010000503.1 GCA_903912515.1 uncultured Planctomycetaceae bacterium | reverse complement strand
GGACATGCGTCCAGAGGTCTTTTGCCGGACGAATACGGCCAACCAGCCAGTTCCATAAATCTTCCTGTGCCCAATCGTGGGTTCAGAGGCAAGGTTACGTCACCATTGCTCAACGCTTGCCTTGCTGATAGCGATTTCAACTCCACCGTTCCGCCTTGGACGGATGGGGCCCAAGGAGCCAGGGGGCCAGTTCCTAGGGGGGGATTGACCTCTTGCCCTGAGGGTACAAGAGTGCAGAGGGCGACACACACCCCATGGTCATTGCCCCCTTGGCCTCTTGCCCTCTACCCACCTTGGTTTCTTAATTCGCTTTTCTCCACAAATTTCGTCGAACTATTCAAGGAACTGCCAAGGCGATTATTGCTTCCCTTGACAATTTCTCACGTGGTTCTTTTTCAATTTTTCCGTAGGCCACAGAGGATTCAGCCTTAAGGATTGCTCTTATGTCGTAAGAGATTGGAAAGATGTCTCCAATTGGCTTTCCAAGGAATTCGGAAAGCTGTTCGGGCCCTTGATCCCCCCAGTCGTAGTCATGATACCTTGCCAAATGAAACCACTGATTATTTGAAAAAACGGAAAGCGTAATAAAGTGCTCGGTTAAATGTGGTTTTTCGAGATCAATGTTGCCAATTAAGGCCCAAACCTTGTCGCCATCAGCTAAAACAACCTGCGTTCCAACAATTCGTCCTGCCAAAGTTGTACAAGGGGTTCTCTTTACTGGTTCTATTAAAAAAGGTTCCCGCTTGGAAAACTCCCATACTGAGTGCGAAAGAATATCTTCTACTGAAATCGAGTCGACGGTCTTATTGTTCATTTTGGCAACTCCATCAGCACTTAATCCAGCTACCAAACCAGTCGTAATCCCTTGCTGGCCCCATAACCATTGGGCGTCAAGCCACCGGCACTTTCGCTGGTGGCTTTTTTATTCCCAAGGGAGGTTCCAACCGTGTCGCATACTGTGACCATCAAGACCAAGATCACCGACATGGTAGCCATCCAGGCTGTATGCCAACGGCTGAGGTTACCTCTAATGTGACAAAGGTAAGTTATCGACAACCAACTAGGTGGAGGGGGGATGATTCCACAGAGTTGTCTGCTCATTGAAACCAAAAAGTTCCCGGTCCTGCCCAGTGAGGATCAGGAAATTGTCAACGAACTAACATACGGCAACCGCCTTTCGCCCTGAGCAGCAGGATCAGATCACTATTTAATACCCAAGTGGTGAATAAAAATAGTTCTTTAATTCGCCCGCAAAGGAGCTTGCTTGGCATCTTGATTCAACCTATTTCCAACAATCGCTTCTTCGCTGAACCAAGATAAATTCGCAAACCACCGCACGGCACATTGTGATTGCAAACCTGACACCAAGGCTCTGTTTTCCGCGGCGTATTTAAGCCCGTGTTAATGTTTTCTTCGTAAAATCATGGCATCACCGCTATCTGGGTCTCCTATTGTAAAAATTAAACCGTATGGAGCCTTGTCGCCGGTGAAACTGGCAGGTTCGATCTTAGAATCGGGCGTGCGTAAATAAATGCCCCAAATACGCTTATTTCCCGGGTCGAGAGTCCCAGTCGTGTGTTTTTCCCATTTGCCGGTCGCGCTGAGAAGTGACCCGAAAAAGTTGTTGCTCGGCTCGTGAAGCCCTAACGGCGGAACATTCGTCGCTGCGAAAGTGCCGTCGGCGTGAAGCTCCACCACAACTTCGGGGCGGGCACTACCAACAATTGAGGGCAAGTGATACGCATCTAGGACGTATGTCCCGATGATGTCCTCGGTCTTGGGTTCGGATGTCGTGTAGAGATAAGCATGCGGATCGCGTTGGCAACCGGCCAAGACGAGCGCCGCGAAAAAAAGTATGAGAGTGCGCATTGCTGCCTGGCATGTATTGTACCGCATAAGTGCGGCAAATATCCCCAGCATCTTTGCAGTCAATAGTAGAGCTGTCAACTCTTGGGCATCATTATATATGAAAGCTTGGTGATTGCTTGCCATATGAATTTTTTTGCCACTTCCTAGCTTTGGAATCTCTCCAAGACGTGTCGTAATTTAAGGCGCCTGCGCTTCTTTCCACCTCATGCCAGCATCCTGTTCGGAGGTCCAGGCGGCGTGAGGCTACAGTGTCCCAAAGCCACCCATGGAAAAAAGGGCAAGAAGTGCAATTGATCTAGAAGTGGACTCGATACGCCCTGCCCATGCGGAAGCGGTCTGGCTTCAAGGTGGTATTGGGGCCATTTCCGCCAGATCTCTTCGACCTTTAGGTAGCGCAATAAGCCTTGGATCTTCAGTTACCAGGCCAGGCTTCGGTTTAATTTCTGATCACTTGCACCTCACCTCTCGGAGCCACGAAGGCGTGAGGAGGGGTAAGCCTGAGGTTGCACCCTCAAGACCCACCCTGCAAAAAGGGCAAAAGGTTGGTGAGGCGGTAGGCCAACGCCTTGGTTCTGAGCATCACAGGTGAAGGGTATCCCACCAAATTAGCAAGTCCCACCTAAGGGCGAGACGCACCCAACTCAATCAATGCCCCTTACAGACTCTTCACCCGCCCGCGTAGCCAAAGCGGGCAAAATCCCGGCAGCCCCATACCCCAAAAATCGCACACTGCCGTCACAGCATGCGAAATGGGCCCCGCTGCCGTGAGGGGACCAGAATCGAAACAGGGCGCACGGTTCGTTCACGGTGCCGGATTGAAAAAGGCTAATACTGTCGTTGTAGGCACAGGGCGGTATTTCCGTCGCCGGAGCGTAATGCCGCCAGGGATCCTCAACCGCCACGCCCAGATGCAGGCTGAATATGTTGGTGGCGTGGGGATTACCATGCACCACATACCACCAACCGTAGCGGAAATCGGAACTTGGGGGCCTCTCGCCCAGCAACAGCGTGTTGGAAGTCCCGTCCGCCACATCCGCCAGCCGTACTCTGGAATCTGCGAACAGGACCCCCAGCCTGTCCAAGCCAGTGATGCCGGAAACGCCCTGGTAACTGGTCAGAGCCACCTCCATCCCGTCTATGGGCTGAACCTGTCCAGCCCGAACATCACTGGGACAGGCGAAGGTTTTGACCACAGTTTCCAGAGGGGTGTGCGGTGGCACCAAGAACGGGTAAGGCGATTCCTCGTAGGCCGCTATGGCCGCCTGCCACAACGGCTTCTGCTCCAAATACGGCAGCGTGTCCAAGGTCCAGCCCGTTGCCACCAACTTGGGTGGCTTGGCTTCCAGCGTGCGGTGCCCGGGCGGCAACACGCCCTGGGCATCGTGCGACAACTGCAGCGCCAAGGCCAGTTGCCGCAGTTGGTTCTGGCAAACGGTTTTGGCGGCGGATTCCCGGGCCCGTTGCACGGCAACCAGGGTGAGCGCAGCCAGCACCCCCAGAATGCCGACCACCACCATTAACTCAACCAAGGTGAACGCCTGAGGTCTGGAGTGACCGATGGCCTTCATGGCTGCAACCGTTTGCGGGCCACGATACGCCGATACACCAGAAAACCCGCCACCAGCACGCCGCCACCAGCAAGCCCGACAGGCCACCAGAAACGGAAAGGTTTGTCAGGGGGCTCCAAGTGATAGTGATCCAGATTGAGACGGGCTGGATCAAGGGTTTCCACCCGAAAATCCCCATACTCCACCTTGATCTGATTCGGCTTTTTGCCTTCCCCGTTGGTGGTGATCTGCTCAAAGGATCTCATCAGGGGCAGCCCCAAATCCACCATGGGTACATGGTACCGGATGGTCTCTTTCTCCACGCGGTTCGACCGGCTGGATGCCACCCGCATCTCGTGGTTCACCACGGCGTAGCCTAGCGCCTTGTCTAGCACTAAGGTGCCATCGACATCCACGGCCCGCCCCTGGGGAAGCCTGTCCACACCAGGCGGTCGAGGGACTTTGTAGGTGACAACGGTACGCCCGCCAGCCTCCTTGCGGATTCCCGTCAGATGCGTCGATTGGGGGCTCGCCACCACCGTGACTCCCACGGTTACGATGGGGGACAACAGGGCCAGTCGCCCCGTGGCCTCAAAGGGGAGCAGGGCCTTGCCGCTTCCGCCAAAATGCCCGGCGACCTGGCGCACCTTGGCCCGTGCCCCTTCCTCCCCTTGGTAATCCTCAACCCCCAGAAGCGAATACCGCCCCCTGATTTTGCTCAAAGCAAACGCCCGAGTTGGCGTGATCGCCAGAACCCAGACATCCGATTCGGCCAGCACCCCCTCCGGCGACACAAAGACCCGGCATTTCACCGGCCGGTTCCCGCTGGTGTAGGTCTGGGTGTAGGAAATGTTTAGATCGTTGAATTTGCCAGCCTGCGTGGAGAAAACCTTCCAGATCTCCCCCTGCTGAGCGGCCAGAGCGCTATCCAAAGGCTGGGCCATTGCCCCGGTGCTGGCCAGGCAGAGAAGTACCAGCAGGCCAACCGACCCGAAGGGAAAACGGCAGCTACGTTCCTGTCTTCGGTTTTGGTTTGGAAGCTCGTCCATATCCAGAAAACGCCTCAATCCTCACTGGGTCGCCCCGATATGCCGCAGTCTGGCGGATACCAGCATCAAGGCAGACCGCCCGTCGGCGAAGTTGCCATCCACCCGGGTGCGCCTTTTTGAGTTTCTGACCCCAGCCAGCCGGAGTAAAATTCACATGTGTTTCCATGGTGGGAGAACATCCCCAATACCCAGCTTCAGGTTAATCAGTGCTGATACTCATCGGTTTTTCCAGTAAAAGCCAATCCTGCAGCGCGCCACGCCTCTCCGCAATCCCACAGCCGGGCCGGTAAAAAATCTCAAATCAATTGCGTAAAACCTCATGGACGGGCATTCCAAGGACCCTTATCCTCATTATTGAGCGTCCAGTGAACATTTTTCGGGTCGGGCGGGCCTCCCGGGGCCGGAAGCGTCCCGGTTCAACTCAAAAAATTCGGTTGCGTTCGGCGCCTATGATTTTTTCCTGTTCGGTTTCCAAGGAGCGGCCTGTCATGGCAAAGAAATTCAGGGTGGCGATGGTGGGCTTGGGCTTTGGCGCCGAATTCATACCCATCTACCAGCGCCATCCCCTCGGCAGTGTCGAGGCGATCTGCCGCCGCAACGAGCAGGAACTCAACGCCGTTGGCGACAAGTTCGGCATCGCCAAGCGCTACACCCAATACGAGCAGGTCCTGGCGGACAAAGACATCGACTTCGTCCACATCAACTCGCCCATCCCCGACCACGGCTGGATGTCCATCGAGGCCCTGAAGGCCGGCAAGCATGTCATGTGCACTGTCCCCATGTCCACCTCCATCGAAGAGTGCGAGAAGATCTGCCAGTTGGTGCAGGACACCGGCCTAAAATACATGATGGCCGAAACCGTCGTCTACAGCCGCGAGTTCCTCTTCATCAAGGACATGTACACCAAGGGCGAACTGGGCAAGATCCAGTACATGGCCGCCTCCCACCCGCAGGACATGGATGGTTGGCCCGAGTACTGGGAACGCATGATCCCCATGCACTATGCCACCCATGTTGTCAGCCCGGTCCTGGGCCTGGTCAACGGCGTGGCCGAGTATGTCAGTTGCTTCGGCTCCGGTACCATCCGCGAGGATCTGGCCAAGAAGTCCGGCAACAAGCACGCCGTCGAGTCTTGCCACATCAAGATCAAAGACTCCGACATCAGCGCGCACATCTGGCGCTTCCTGTTCGACACCGCGCGCCAGTACCGCGAAAGCTTCGATGTCTACGGCACCAAGAAAAGCTTCGAGTGGGCGCTGGTCGAGGGTGAGCCCCATGTCATGCACACCGCCAAGAAGCCCGAGCACGAGATTGCCAGCAAGGTCGAGGTGCCCGATTTCGCCCACCTGCTGCCAGAGCCCATCCGCATGTTCACCCAGTCCATCCAAGATGCCGACCACCTCTCGTTCATCCAGGGCGGCGGCCACGGCGGCTCCCACCCCCACATGGTGAATGAGTTCCTCAATTCCTTGGCCGAAAACCGCGATCCATGGCCCAATGCAGTCCAGTCTGCCAACTGGACCTGCGTCGGCATCTGCGCCCACCAGTCAACAGAGCAGGGCGGCAAGATCGTTCACCTGCCCAAGTTCACCCAGGCCTAGTTTCCTACGGGTGCCGGTGTTGGCCACCGGCACCCCTTTCCCTCTCCAGGTTCAAGAAATTTCAGGAGCGTTTTGATGAGTCATTTCCCCAACATCGGCAAAATCCAGTACGAAGGTCCCACCAGCAAGAACCCTCTTGCGTTTCGCCACTACAACCCCGAGGAGGTGGTGGAAGGCAAGAAGATGAAGGATCTCCTTCGCTTCACCGTCTGCTACTGGCACACCTTCCGCGGCACCGGCAGCGACCCGTTCGGTCCCGGCACGCTGCTCCGCCCTTGGGATGATGGTTCCGAATCGGTCGAGAACGCCGTCAAGCGCGTCGATGTCGCCTTTGAATTCATCGAGAAGCTCGGCTGCCCCTTCTACGCCTTCCACGACCGCGATGTGGCGCCCGAAGGCAAGACCCTGGCTGAGTCGAACAAGAACCTCGACGCGGTGGCCAAGGCCCTCAAGGCTGCCCAACAACGCACCGGCATCAAGCTTCTGTGGGGCACCGCCAACCTGTTTTCCCACCCTCGCTTCATGCACGGCGCCGCCACAAGCTGCAACGCCGATGTCTTCGCCCATTCTGCCGCCCAGGTGAAGAAGGCGCTCGAGGTCACCCATGAGCTAGGTGGTGAGAACTATGTCTTCTGGGGCGGCCGCGAGGGCTACCACAACCTGTTCAACACCAACATGAAGCGCGAGCTGGACCATCTGGCCATGTTCATGCACATGGCAGTGGATCACGCCAAAAAGATCGGTTTCAAGGGCCAGTTCCTCTTCGAGCCCAAGCCCAAGGAACCCACCAAGCACCAGTACGACTTCGATGTCGCCGCGTGTCTCAACTTCTGTCGGCAGTACGGCCTGATGGATCATGTGAAAATGAACATCGAGACCAACCATGCCACCCTGGCCGGCCACACCATGATGCACGAGCTGGAATACGCGCGTATCCAAGGCTCGCTGGGCAGCATCGACGCCAACACCGGCGACCCGCTCTTGGGTTGGGACACTGACCAGTTCCCCACCGATATCTATCTCACCTCCCAGTGCATGCTCGTCATTCTCGAGCAGGGCGGTATCGCCCCTGGCGGTGTGAACTTCGATGCCAAGGTGCGCCGTGAAAGCTTCGAGCCGCTCGACCTGTTCCATGCCCACATTGGCGGCATGGACGCCTTCGCCCGTGGCGCCAAGATCGCAGCCGCCATCCGCAAAGACGGCGTGCTGAAAGATTTCCTTAAAAACCGTTACCGCTCCTATGATTCAGGTGTGGGTGCCGAAATTGAGGCGGGTAAGGCGAGCTTCGAATCGCTCGATAAATATGTTTTGGGCAAGGCCGCCCTCGAGCCTAACGAGTCGGGCCGTCAGGAAATGCTGGAAAATATTATTAACCAGTACATCTAGCCCACAGCCCGGGTCACCCTCCATCTAACTGGAGGGTGCCCAGCGCAAACTTGGGAAGGCTCGCTTTCCCCGTGCCAAGCCCGGATAGTTACCGGCCGGGCACCAGGTTCAAAGGGTTGGTTCAAGTCCTGTCGAGGTGGATCATGTTCCTCTCCATGCTTCTCTCCGTTCTCACTTTCTGCCCAAGTGCTGAGCCCGCTGCTAAAAAACCCGTGCGGGTTTTGTTCTTGGGCGACAACGGCCATCACCAACCCTCACTGCGCTACAGGCAATTGGCCTCGGCATGGGCAAGCGAGCCTGTTCGTCTCGAGTACACCGAAGATCTCAAGGTTTTAAACCCTGAAACCTTGGCAAAGTACGATGCGCTGATGGTCTATGCCAACCACCCTAAAATTGAGCCCGAACAGGAAAAGGCCTTGGTTGACTTCGTGCGCTCGGGCAAAGGCTTTGTGCCGGTGCATTGCGCCTCGTACTGCTTTCTCAATTCCCCAGAATACATTCGCTTGGTGGGGGCCCAATTCCAACGCCACGGCACCGGCACTTTCACCACCATCGCCAAAGAACCAGGCCACCCCATATTGAAAGGCCTAAAACCTTTTGAGAGCTGGGATGAAACCTATGTGCACCACAAGCACAACCCCGAAGGCCGTACGGTTCTGGAAACACGCAAGGAAGGTTCGGGTGAAGAACCCTGGACTTGGGTTCGCCAAGAGGGCAAAGGGCGCGTTTTCTACACCGCTTGGGGCCATGATGAGCGCACCTTCGGTAACCCCGCCTTTCACAAACTACTGCAGCGCGGCCTGTACTGGGCGGTTAGCCGTGACCCGGAATCGGCGGGAAGCTACCGTGGCGCCCCTGAAATGACCAAGATCGCCAAAGACCTCCCTCCCTTTGAATACCAAGCCGCAAAGGTGCCATTTTACGACCCCGACCGCCGCGGCGGCGGCAAGGACACCCTTGGGCAGATGCAAAAGCCTCTCGATACCCCCCAGTCCATGCGGCATATTTCCAATCCGGCTAATCTTGAACTCAAGTTGTTCGCCACTGAACCGATGATCGATGGCAAGCCAATCGCCCTCAATTGGGATGAGCGCGGGCGCCTCTGGGTGGCTGAAACGGTTGATTACCCCAACGAGAAAAGGCCACCCGGCCAAGGCCGCGATCGCATCCGCATTCTCGAAGACACCGATGGCGACGGCATGGCCGACAAATCAACTGTCTTCGCTGATAAGCTGTCCATCCCCACCAGCATGATCTTCGTCAAAGGCGGCCTGCTGGTGCATCAGGCACCCGAGACCCTGTTGCTGCTCGATACTAATGGCGACGATGTCGCAGACGAGCGTAAGGTCCTTTTCACCGGTTGGAACGCTGGCGACACCCACGCTGGCCCCAGCAACCTCAATTACGGCCTCGACAACTGGATCTATTTCATGGTCGGCTATTCAGGCTTCCGCGGCACCGTTGGTGGCGAGAGCCTTGATTTTCGCACTGGATTCGTCCGCATGAAACCCGATGCTTCCAAGGTCGAGTTCCTTCGCAACACCAACAACAACTCATGGGGCATCGGCCTGTCCGAAGAGGGTATCCTGTTCGGCTCCACCGCCAATGGTAATCCGAGCGAGTACATGCCTATCCCCAACCGCTATTACGAGGCGGTGCGCGGCTGGTCTTCCACGGTGCTCCGCGGCATCGCTGGCAATCCCAAGTTTGGCAACATCACCGACAAGATTCGCCAGGTCGATTGGCACGGTGGCTTCACAGCCGCGGCAGGCCACGCCCTCTACACCGCGCGCAATTACCCCAAGGAGTATTGGAACCGCACAGCTTTTGTGGCGGAACCAACAGGTCACCTTTTGTCCACTTTCGAGATCCAGCCCGAAGGGGCCAACTTCCGCTCCCGTCCCTCCTGGAACCTGCTCGCCAGCGACGATGAGTGGGTTGCCCCAATCGTTGGCGAAGTCGGGCCTGATGGCAATGTCTGGGTCATCGATTGGTACAACTACATCGTCCAGCATAACCCCACACCCGCTGGTTTCTCCACGGGCAAAGGTAACGCGTATGAGATTCCCCTGCGCGACAAGACCCATGGCCGCATCTACCGGTTGGTTGCCAAGGAAAACCCAGGCGACCTGAAATTCACCCTCAAAGACGCCACACCCGAAAAGCTGGTGGCCACGCTGCGAAACTCCAACCTGTTCTGGCGTCGCCATGCCCAACGCTTGCTGGTCGATCGCGGCCAGAAAGATGTGGTTCCTGCCCTGTTGGATATTTTGGCGACCCCCAAGGTAGATGAAATTGGTTTGGATGTGGGCGCCATGCACGCTATCTGGACTCTCCACGGCTTGGGAGCCCTGAGCGATGAAAAGGTAGCATTGGCCATCACCGCTGCCCTCAAGCACAGTGCTGCCGGTGTCCGTCGCAACGCCGCTTTGGCATTGCCCGAAACAGCCGAGGCGGCAACGGCCATCATTGAGGCCGGCCTGACTGCCGATGCCGATGCCCAAGTTCGTTTGGCTGCCTTCCTTGCCTTGGCAGATCGCCCGGCCAGCCCCAAGGCTCCCGAGGCTCTCGCCAAAGCCTTGGCTGATTCTGCCATCACAGGAGATTCTTGGCTGCCCGATGCGGTCACAGCCGCTGCGGCTCGCCAAGAAGGCGGCTTCCTTGGCATGTGGCTAGCACAACCAGGAGAGCCTAACGTCACTTCCAAAAAAGTGGCCGCCGTGGTTGCCGAGCATGTTGCCCGTGGCAAGTCTGCCGACCGCGCTAACGAATTGATCCAATCCCTGGCATCGGCCAACTCTGACCGCGCGACCGTGGTTCTCAAGGGGCTGGTCAAGGGCTGGCCTGAAGGTAAAGTGGCCGTGAACGCCGAGAGCGAAAAAGCACTCGAAACCCTGCTAGCGAAATTGCCCGGCGAAGCCCGGGGCGATCTGATCCGCTTGGGTGACCGTTGGCAGGTCGAAAGCCTGCTGAAACAAACGGCGAAGCTTGTTCAAGACCTGATGAAAACCATCCAGGACCCCAAGGCTCCAGAAACAGCCCGTATCGCCGCCGCTTTGCAGGCGGTCGACTTTGGCAAGAAGGATGCGGCCCTGGCAAAAACCTTGCTGGGTCTTATCACCCCGCAAACCTCACCTGATTTTGCCAGCGGCTTGATGGAAGCCTTGGGCAAGTCGGAGGCCCAGGTGGGCAACGAAATTATCACTGCCATGTCTGGCTGGAGCCCGTCTGGGCGCAACCAGGCGCTGCGCCTTCTGGCCCAGCGTACGGCATGGACCCCAGCGCTGCTGGATGCATGTGAAAAAGGCTTGGTACGCCTGACCGATTTGCCTCTGGATCAGCAGCGCTCCATGGCCGACCATCCCGATCGCAAGATTGCGGGCCGTGCCCGGACATTGTTGGAGTCGGGTGGTAGCCTTCCCAGCGCCGACCGCCAGAAAGTTATCCACCAACTCGAAGGCGTTACCAAAAAGGCCGGCGATGTGCCCCATGGCAAAGCAGTCTACCTTCAGCATTGCGCCAAGTGCCATTTGCATAACGGTGTCACCGGCCCTGGTGTTCCTCCCGGTGGCATCGGGCCTGAGCTTTCCGGCATGGCCGCTCATCCCAAAGAAGAATTGCTCATCCACATCATGGATCCAAGCCGCGGCGTGGAAGGCAACTTCAGGGCCTGGACGGTGGTCACCACCCGTGGGCAGATCATCAACGGCCTGATGAATTCCGAGACCAAAACCTCTCTTGAACTAGTTGATGCCGAGGGCAAGAAATATGTCCTAAACCGGTCAGACATTGAGGAAATTAGCGTCTCCGCCAAGTCGCTCATGCCTGAAGGTTTTGAGAAGCAGATCAACGAGAAGGATCTTTCCGACCTGCTTGAGTTCATGACCCAGCGTGGCAAGTTCTTGGCACTGCCGCTCGACAAGGTGGCAACCGTCGCAACCGACCGCGGCATGTTCTTCGGCCCAGAGTCCGAAGGCGACCGCATGATTTTCGATGACTGGAAACCGAAGACCTTCGCTGGCGTTCCCTTTGCCCTGATTGACCCCAAGGGTGGCACCAAGCCCAATGCGATCATGCTGTTTGGCACCAATGGCGTCACGCCGCCCAAAATGCCCAAGCAGGTTTCCATGACGGTGGGTGGGAATGTTCGTGCTATCCATTTGCTTTCAGGAGTGGGTGGCTGGAATTACCCCGCCATTCCCAAAGGTTCCACCAGCATGATCGTCCGCCTGGTTTACGAAGACGGCAGCAAGGAAGATCACCCTCTCAAAAACGGTGAACACTTCTCCGATTACATTCGCCGGGTGGATGTGCCTGACTCCAAGTTCGCTTTTGACTTGCAGGGTAAGCAGATCCGTTACCTGAGCGTGGTGCCCAAAAAGCAGGCCCCGCTCAAGGCCATCGAGTTCGTCAAGGGGCGTGATATCAGCGCTCCGGTGGTGATGGCTGTGACGATTGAAAGCCCCTGATCCAACCCAGGTTGAGTCTCCATCAAAAAAAGGCTGGGCCGGGGTAAACCCCGGCCCAGCCTTTTAAGTTGAGTTAGCGGCCTGATATCAACTAACTTTCACACCTTTCCAGAATGCGACATAACCGGCAATACGCTTGGCGGATTCTTTCGGATTCACATAGCACCATGCTGCGTCGGTGTTTTTTTTGCCGGCTACCTCAATGTGGTAGTAGTTGGCCATACCCTTGGCATTGCAGGTCGTGGTGGTCGGGCTTTGCTTGAAAAATTCCATTTTCAAGGCTTTGGCTGGGAAATAATGGTTCCCTTCTACCACAATCGTTTCATCCGACTCAGCGACGATTGACCCGTTCCAGACCGCTTGCACCAGCGAGGTTTTGGATTCGGTGGCCATGTGGAGTGCTCCATGTGGTAATTAAGGGCCAAAAACCTATCTTATCAGATGGAGCGGATTAATTGCAGTCAGGTGAGGGTTTTAGGTTGTTTTGCCCACAGACAGGCATAAAACAGCAAACCATTGGCGGGAATCGGTCAGGATCCGGGCCGCCTGCAATCCGAGGTTTTCACATCGCGCAACCAGTTCTGTCAAATCCTGCTTGTACGAGTTTTCGGTATGAATGGTTTCTCCCACTTCCAGCTGGAAACTATGCCCGCCTAGGCTGATGGTTTGTGCCATCAGGCTGACCAAGTGCATTTCCACCCGGCCCAAGTCGTCGATGTAGAGGGCCCGGTGGGCAAACTGCTCAGGATTCACCTCGGCTGCCAATTCGTCGCGCAGGCGGTGAAGCAGGTTTTTGTTGAATGCAGCCGTGACCCCTTGGGCATCGTCGTAAGCTGGCACCAGGATGGCGGGATCTTTCCGCAGATCCACACCCAGGATGATGCCACCGCCTTGGCCTGCCAACTGAGCGAAGCTTGCCAGCAACCGGTCCGCCTCGTGCGGTTCAAAGTTCCCCAGAGTTGATCCGGGGAAAAACACCACCCTGCGGTCAGAGGCAACATGGGGCAGCGAAATGCCGGTGGTGAAATCAGCACAAACAGGTAGCACATTCAGCCCGGGCTGTTCCAGGCGCAATTCATGGGCTGCATGGTGCAGGTGGCTGCCCGACACATCGACAGGGATAAATCCGGCGGGCGATTGCAAATTTTTTAGCAACAAACGCACCTTGGCCAGGTTGCCGGCACCCGGTTCCACCAGCAGGCAATTGGGGCCGCAGAAATCTGCCAACTCCATGGCATGCGCGGTGAGCAGACCCATCTCGGTTCTGGTGGGGTAATACTCCGGCAGTCGCATGATCTGCTCGAACAACTCCGAGCCCCTTGCGTCGTAAAAGTATTTTGGGGAGGTTTGCTTGGGCGATTTGGACAACCCGGCGACCATGTCTGCAAGGAAGGTGGATGCAATATTATCCGCCGCACCATCTGCAGGGCGATTCAGGGCGGGAATTTTGGTCACGCGAGCCAACGACGGGGCTGGTGTGATGAGGGGTTTGAGGCATAAAGTCACAGTTGCGAATCCTTGGCCAATCTTAGGCCGGTGTACTGCCACCTCGCTTCGGGTGGGAAAAAGTTTCTGTAGGTGGGGCGGCTGTGTTGCAGGGGATTTGAAGGGGTCACGCAGGAGGCGCCTCTCAGCACCATTTGGTTGCACATGAATTTGCCGTTGTATTCGCCCAAAGCGCCGGCAGCTGGCTTAAAACCCGGGTATGCAGTGTACGGGCTGGATGTCCATTCCCAGACCTGACCGGGGTGACCTGAGTGGCCCGAAGGGTGGAGCGAATGCGTGCGGGATTGGGGCAAAGATTCTCCGCAGGCAGTTTCCCATTCGGTCTCGGTGGGAAGACGAGCTTCCGACCAACGGGCAAAAGCGTCGGCCTCGAAAAAGCTGATGTGAAAAACGGGCTCATCGAGGGCGACAGGGCGAAAGCCCTGCAAGGTGAAATGCCACCACTGGCCATCGCGTAATTCCCAGTACAGCGGGCTTGTCCAATTGTGTGCCTTGCGGCAAGCCCATCCGTCTGAAAGCCACCAGTCGGGGCGTTCATATCCGCCGGCCCGCATGAAAGCGAGGTAATCGGCGCAGTTCACCGGCCGGTTGGCAATGCGAAATGGCTGGACGAATTGCTGATGTCTGGGGCCTTCGTTGTCAAAGGCGAAGGATTTTCCATCATGGCCTACCCAGACCAATCCTCCAGCATGGTCAATCCAATGGAGCAGGCTATTATTCTGGGCCGTTTGATGGGATGGATGGCTTGAATGGTAAACAGGGCAAAGCGGATTTTGGGCAAAGGCATGCTTTAGGTCGGTGAGAAGGAGCTCTTGGTGCTGCTGCTCGTGATGTAGGCCCAACTCCAACACGGGCAAAATTGTCTCCAAGGTGCCAGAACCAATTGTGTCGAGAAGGGAGGCCACCCGTTGATTCACGGAGGCCCTGTATTGGCGTACCTCCTCGATCGTAGGGCGGGAAAGCTGGCCTCTGGACTGGCGGGGCCAGCGAGGGCCTTCCGCCTCGTAGTAGGAATTGAAAAGGAAGTTGAAAAGCGGATGGTGGGCTTGGAAGTTTTTTTCGTGTTGCTTGAGGACAAAAGTTTCAAAAAACCAAGTGGTATGGGCCAGGTGCCATTTGGGCGGACTGCAGTCAGGCATAGATTGCAGTTGATAGTCTTCTGTTTCAAGAGAATGACACAACTGTTCTGACTGGTTACGGACGCCTTTGAAAAGGTTCAGCAAATTTCCGCGATCATCGGCCCGGGTCTTTTGGTGGCTTGCAGGATGAATGGTCATTGCAAGCCCTTTGGATGATTTTGCAGGTAAGTAACGGGGCGCAGGCCATTTGGCTTGCTTGCAATTATTAGGCGATAAGGTGCTGCCCAATTTTTTCATAACGAAAATATTGATTTTGGAACTGTGAAAACAGCCATTTTTCTGGCGGAAGTCGGGGAAGACCCCGGCAATTTAGGCTGAAACGGTAAAACAGCGCTGAACCGCCGAAAAAGTACGCATCAGATGCCGATAGAGAAAAAGAAGACAAAAGGGCCTTCCCAAACAGGGCTGGCGTGCTTTGGCTTCGCCCATCATCATAAACTTGGTATAGTTAGTGATGTATATTAAAAAGCAGTGTTCCTCATTTGTTGGGCGAGCGCGAAGGTAACCATGAACCACTACCAACAGCTCGAGGCTGAAGCTATCGAGATTATGCGCGAGGCCGTGGCAGGCGCGCGCAAGCCGGTGATGATGTACTCCATCGGCAAAGATTCGTCTGTGATGCTTCATCTGGCACGCAAGGCGTTCTATCCTGCCCCGCCGCCATTTCCGCTGCTTCATGTTGACACCACCTGGAAATTCCAGGCCATGTATGCGCACCGGGAGCGGATGGTCAGGGAATCTGGCATGGAGCTGTTGGTTCATACCAACCCAGAGGGCCTGAAGGCGGGGGTGAACCCCTTCACCCATGGCTCTAGCTACCACACGGATGTCATGAAAACCCAGGCGCTGCGTCAGGCGCTTGATCACTATGGCTTTGATGTGGTTTTTGGCGGGGCACGGCGCGACGAGGAAAAGTCGCGTGCCAAGGAACGGATTTTCTCCTTTCGATCCGCGGGTCACCGCTGGGACCCCAAGGCCCAGCGCCCTGAGCTTTGGAACCTTTACAACACCCGCACGCGGCCGGAAGAGACCATTCGGGTCTTCCCGCTGTCGAACTGGACCGAGCTGGATATTTGGCAATATTTGCATGTTGAGAAGATCCCTATCGTTCCTCTTTACTTTGCTGGCGAGCGTCCGGTGGTGAGGCGGGGCGGCATGTGGATCATGGTGGATGACGACCGCATGCCTTTGGAGCCGGGCGAAAAGCCGGAGATGCGTCAGGTGCGATTCCGCACGCTGGGTTGCTATCCGCTCACTGCCGCCATCGAAAGCCCGGCCACAACGATGGAAGAAATCATTGCGGAGACGTTCAACACCGTCAGCTCGGAACGCCAAGGGCGCCTGATTGATAGCGACACCCCCGGCTCGATGGAAAAG
>CAIWHS010000502.1 GCA_903912515.1 uncultured Planctomycetaceae bacterium | reverse complement strand
GCCTCGAGCAGCAGCGGTGAGAGGGCCAGCGTCTCCTGGTTGTTGAGGAAGCCGTCCTTGGAGACGGCATCGGGCGGGAGATTATCGGCCAGGTTGTCGTCGAGCAGCAACAACTCGCGCAGGGTGTTGCGGTATTGGGCGACGGTGAGGCGTCTGGCGCCGCCGTTGCGCGGGGTGGGGCGCAGGCGGGCCTGGGCGATGCCTTTCTCCATCCAGGCGACCACCTGGGCTTTTTCAGTTTCAGCGGGCTGGAGGGCACCTTCGGGTGGCATGGATCCGTGGGCGGTCTGGTGCGCGATGTGCAGCCAGAGTTTCAGTTGGCGCTCCTCGAAGGCTGGATCGAGATTGTCCACCCGGACGCCGGAAGTGGGTTTGTCGGCATGGTGGCAGCGCTGGCAATACTTCTTGAAAAAGGGGCGGACCTGGCTTTGAAAAAAGGGATCGGCCGATTCTTGCGCCTGGGCCCATTGGGCCAAGGTTGAAAGCAGGAAAGCTGCGAAGAAGAATGATTTAGCTGACATAAGAAACTCGGCGAGAAAAAGACCGAGTGAAACCCGGAAGGAGAGAATTGAATGTTAACCCAAAAGGGCAGGAAAAACCAGTTGCAAATGGGGGAAGGACCGGGGCTTCAGTGAACCGGTGGGGCGACGATTTCCCCATCTGTCCCACCACTTGGTTCAGCTTTTGGCACTGATGATCGGGTTCCCCGATCGAAGACAAGGACCATCAGGCCGGTAAGGCAGAAGGCCATCGCCAAGCAATCCGGCACCTCTTCATATAAAGGTCCGAAGCCATAGTGCCAGGCGCGGGAAATATGAGGGCGGAGAAGTTGGGACATCAGCGCGATTACGAGGCAAGAGCCGAGCAACCAGGCGCGGGACAGGCGCACCTCGCGCGTGGCCCGCCAAGCCAACCCAGCCAAGCCACCCAGGACAATCGTGGCCGGCAAGCCATACTCGGGGATACGCAAGGTCCACATGTGTCGCCCTTTCACACGGGGCCCCAGCCATGGAAAAACCAGAAGACAAAAAAGGACTAGCACCAGAGAGCCGACGGCGGACCCAGCGAGCAGTCGGCTGGTCCATTCACGCAGGGTCCAAGATTGGGATTGGGATGGCATGAGAGGGACCTCGATCAAATATCGGGGGGCCAGATACCAAATAAAAATATAATCGTGACCCTTCAGCCGCCTGATGTGATTTTTGTCGGCAAGGGCGGAAGTTGTCCTGATCGCAAGTAAGATTTCAAGACCATCCGCTGTTTGTTTTTCTTCAGCCGCATACTGTCCCGAATCAGGCGGCGCAGCCGCCGGGGAAAATCCAGCCATTCCCCGCCGGGATTTTTGTAATGCCGGGTTCGGCTTCCCTTTTTGGCTTTTGGGCCTGGACCTCCTTTCCCACGAAGTTCTTCCTTGGTAACTGGAATATCTCGTTAGCCATCTGAATGATCAGCGTGGTTCAGGGGATTTGGCCATCTTGTCGCGCAAAAAATCACTCAGGCTCTTCGCGGACGAAACAAATTCCGCGGGAATCATCAAAACCGTGGTGCTGTTGTTTTCGGCCCCAACCTCGGCAATCATCTGAAATCGGCGCAGCTCCAAAGCCGCCGGGTTTTCCGCCATCCTCCCCGCCGCCAGCGCCAGCATCTCGGAGGCCTCCATTTCGGCTTCCGCCTTGATAATGCGCGCCCGCTTTTCCCGGACGGCCTCTGCCTGCATCGCCATCACCTCTTGCATGGCTTCCGGCAATTCAACATCCTTCATTTCAAACCGTTCCACTTCCACGCCCCAGGGTATCGTGGAGGCACCAATGCCATGCAGCAGGAGCCCGTTGATCTTGTCGCGCTCCTGCAACACCTCGTCGAGGTCATGCTGCCCAATGATGTTGCGCAGGCTAGTCAACGCCAGTTGGTAAACGGCGCTTGGGGCATCGGCAACGGTTATCACCGACTTGGCAGGGTCCACAATCCGGTACCAGAGGACCGCATTTACTTTGACTGTCACGCTGTCGCGGGTGATGGTTTCCTGTTGCTCAGCGGATATGGTCCGGGTGCGGATATCGATGGTCACCGACCGTTCGATCCCGAGGGGAATAATCCAGAACAAGCCCGGTCCGCGGAGCCTTTGAAACCGCCCAAGACGAAATAGCACTCCCCGTTGGTACTCCTGGGCTATGCGCAGCCCGGAAAACAGAATGGCTATCACCAACACCAAGGCCAAGGCCACCCAGTTCAATCCATGAAAAATATCCATTGGGTGCTTCCTTTAAAGTGGACCATTAATGTGGACCATGCCTCGAATCGATCCATTTTATCACTCTATCACTACTCCGCGCGTCGGCGGATCTAGTAGCGGGGATGACTCATCCCCTCCGGACGATGACCAGTCAGGGCGCAATAGGCGGGAATATCCTGGGGGGCGTAGGCATCCGAAGCGGTGAGCAACAGTACCTGACCGGGTGACATTTGGCGCAAACGCCCGGGCAAGGGCAGCAACAGGTCGCCACAGCCCAAATCGCCGGCATTCCATTCATCTTGAAACTCAGGTGACGCAAAATACATACCCCTAGGCAGGACCTGTTCCGCCGATTCCGGCACGCTGACCGGCTGGGGAACTGCGGGTGCCGCAGGTGATACCTGTTGGGCCAGAATTTCCAAGGCCCGGCGATAACAGTCGCGCCTAGGGATGTAACCGGTCACAATGCCGGCCAATTCCAGGGAAGTTCGCCCCAGCGACCTACGCAGGCAAGGGGTGCAACAGGGTGGGACTTACCCCCGCAATGGCGCGACTTTCCAGAGGCGGAGCCGGCATAGCCAGGCCTCGGAACCAGCGCACGACAACCCCATGCACGCTTGAACTTCCCAATGGGATTCGGGTGCTCAGGGCGGATGTGTCCCCGGCTAGGGAAACGATCCCCCACCTTCATCATCCCCTTGGCCGACCGGATATCCACCCGGCTGATATCACCCCAGGAGACAACTCTCGCCTCGGGCACGGACTGGCAGGCTTCCAGAATGGCCCCCCAGGGTGATGGCGGGAATTTTTCCGGCCCCTTTTTGCTCGGAACGGAGCTGCCCCTTTGTCAGGGCCGGATTATACCGGCCCTAGCAATAGCAGGGGAAAACCTCCAGACGATTCGGGTTTTAAAACGTGTCAGGGTGGTTTGTGGGCTTGTAACACCTAATGCCTGCCTACATCATAAATTGATAGCTTGTTTCCATTCGTCGCGTTGGTGGAACCTGTCTAACCATGGTATTTGACAGTTTTTGCCGAAAAACACACGCTTTCAGCCGTTTAATGCTGCTGTTGGTTGTGTTTTCGCAATTGCTGGGCAATACAGCCATGCCCGTTTTAATGCCCGCCGATGCCGGTCAAACAACGCAAAAGGGTGCCCTGAAGGGTTGCTGTTGCGCTCTGGTCGGCAATGCTTGTCAATGCGCATCGGGTTGCTGTGGCGCTAATCCCCGAACAGGCTGGGATGTTGGAACCGAAGACCTGCTGGAAACCGCCCATGGCACTCTGGCCTGGGTGATAGCTCCACTGAACAAACCTTGCCAGGGCTTGGGTGCCGGCTCAATCCTCCTGGGGGCGTTGGTGCTGGTTGCCTGCGGTATCTCCTTCACTTTGCTTATGAAAAGCTGCTTCCCTCTCCTTGTCTCCACCGCCCCGGCGGGAATTGATCGCGAAAAACCAACCGCTCCTCCGCCTAAAGTCCAGTTCTTTGCTTTTTCAGACCGGTAACGGTCCCTTGCCGGTTGTCTAGCAACAGCTGGAGCCACTCCTCGGCCTCGCCGCACATTTGCCGCGCCTTCACAGCCTGAAGTCCGGTATCGGGCAGGCTTTAAGCCTCTACATTTTCGGCGCCCCCGGTTGCGGGCTGGCGTCTCCTTTTTCAGCACGATTCCACAATCACGCTTCCACAATTAGGAATATTCACATGATTCGATCCTTCCCTCGCTGCATGGCGCTCTTGGGTATCTTGC
>CAIWHS010000501.1 GCA_903912515.1 uncultured Planctomycetaceae bacterium | reverse complement strand
TTATCCCTCGGTGGCGCCATTTCAGGCTGTTTCACAGAGTCGCCGGGAGTTTCCACCCTGGTTTTGACGGATGCCACGGCGGTCGCACGGGGGCTATTGCGAACCATCCCGTCGGTCCCCATTGCCATGAGCCCCGGAACCACCGAGACCTGTTCCCAGCGGGGCAATCCGGCGCGCCAGACATAATCCCCGGAAGACAACTTGCCTTGGGCGGCTAGGGTCCGCAGTTCCTTGGAGCTGACCGGTCCCAGCTTCCTTCTGTCGCTTGTGTAATACCATTCGGTGGCCATGACGGGATAACTCCTTCAATCAGTTGTTTGGACTCGTTGGGCAGAGGGGATCTGTAGTTCGTTCCATCGCACGGGAGCTTTTGGGTTCCCCGCGAGCGGGTGGACTCCGGGCCGCTAGGCGGCCTGGAGTTTCCTGTCATCACGGCTTGTTAACGGCAGCCCGTTGGCCTTCGAGTTTCCCATAGGCCAGTTGGGCGATATACCAGACCGCATGGCTTTTGGCGTTCGGGCGCACGGTGAGCCGGAAGATCTGACCCATGACCGGCTGGGCATCCCTTCCCATGTTCTCTAGGCACATCAGGCTGAAGGACTGCACAGTCGGATCAGGATTCAGCAGGTTCTGGGCCAAGGCCTTAGCCCCATTTTCACCTGTGGCGGCCAGAGCGTCTCTCAAGGCCAGGTTGTTGTTGGTCTGGAGGATGATCTGCTTGAGCTGCACAGCAGCGGCCTGACCATTGACAAAACCTTGGACCTGTGGCTTGGTGACCAGCCGTGTTAGATCGGGCACCAGCGGATGGCTCTCGGGACCGATGCTCTGTACCAGCCTGAGCATGGGCACGGTTCGGGTGGTGTGCTGGCCGTCCTTGGCAATGCGCCGGAGCGTCGGGATGGCCCCGGCCGCCTTGGGCCCGAAGCTGGACAGGTATTCCAGGCAGGCGATCGCGATGCGGTCGTCCTTGGCCTCAACATACCGCTGGTCGAGGATCTTCACCACGGTGCCACACCCGTCCTGGATCTTGTCAGGGTAATGCTGGGCGCATTTCAGGCTAGACAGCACCACGGAGGGATCTTGGTCGACCAATCCGGCGGCGACCTCCCGGGCATGGACCACCCCGGCGGAGCCCGTCGACTGCAGCGCCTCGTAAGCCTGCCGGCGAACCGGGGCCACCTGATTGGCAAGCCGCGGCCCGATAACCGGCAGGTCCTCCTTGCCCAGCGGCGGTTTCAGATTGGCAAATCCATCCTGGCTGGCCTTCACCACTTTGGGTTCGGCGTCACCCAGACCGTCGAAAAGGAGCCCGACCACGCGTGCATCCCGACCGATCAGGGAAAGGGTGCGAATGGCCTCCACCCGAACGGCCGGCACCTTCTCCCGGGTAGCCGCCTCGAAGAGCGGCTTCTGCACGGTCCGTAGGTCCGCATGGATGGAGCCCAAGGAAGAGGCCGCGCGGGCCCGGACCGATTCGGCCTCGTCGGCCAGGGCCTTCGCCACATCCCCTGCGACCGTGCTAGCGTCCGCTTTCATGCCGGTGAAAATCTCGAGGACGCGGCACTTGGTTTCGGGGGCGCGCTCCTCCAAGCCGGCCACCAGGATAGGCAGGTCCGTCTGGCCGAATGGCTCCATCTCCCTGAACGTCGCGTCAGCCACCGCCCGGCAGGAGTCGAAGCGGTTGCCCAGTAGGGGCAGGGAGAGGGCCAACACCTTTGCCCTGTCCGCCTTGGCCTGTTTGCCGATCATACGGGCACCCGCCAAGACAACCTCCTCGTGGTCATCAGCCACAAACCGGGTCCCCAGTTCGAGGTTGCGGCCACCTTCCAGATTGGCCCGGGCGAGGAAGGAGGCGGCGATGCTCCGGATGCCGTGGTCGGAGTTGGCCGATTCCCGAATGAACATCTCGATGTTCTCGGGGACGGCCGGGTCAAGGCCCCGGATGAAGGCCATCGCGTCCTTGCGGGCATCATCCTTCCTGGTAGCGGCGGCCCGCATGACCCGCTGAATGATCGGCTGGGGGCAGGGTTTCAAACCGTCACCCACTCGAATGGCATCCCTAGCGACGGCTGTGTCAGCGTCCATGATTAGTTTTTCCAGCAGCGCGAAGGCCTCCTGGTCGATATTCAGCTCCAGGACGGCGCGTAGGGCCCTTGCGATGCCGGACCGGGTGGTCGGCTTGGCGTTGCCAAGGGACTTGTCGCACATCTCGAGGAAAGTGCGGCTCCACCCAGCTTTCATGGATTGGGCCAGGATGGACAACTCCTCGGTCTCGCCGTTTTCGAGCGCTTTTTTCAAGCGGCGCTGGAAGTCGAGGAAAAGCTCGTCCGGCTTTTTCACCAGCACCAACCTCGCGATGCGATCGATATCGACAGCCTGGGCGAAGGCGAGGTACCCCTTAACTTCCACGTTCTTCCCGTGCTCCAAAGGCAAAGCCGAGTGGATGCGCCCCTGTTTGATGGATTTCCCGTCACGGTCCAGCGCCTCCAGGGCGTAATCCTGGATCCCGGGTGGCACGGACTGTACCGACCTCAGCCCGAAGGGGACGATGAGGACGTGATCGACATCCCCCTGCCCCTCCGTCTCGGGGATGATCGAAGGGGTGAGATCCAGGTTTTCCACCGGGATGCCCGTAACGCTGGCCGCCAGGAAAATACCTTGCGGCAGGGCGTTGTAACGCGCCTTTTCGGCGGGCCCGGTCTCCAGTTCCCCAATGATCAGTGGGTCCACCGACAACGGGGGTGGCTGCCTGCCGCTGAAATACTGGTTCCCCCGGGTCACCATGCCCGTGTGGAAAGCCTGGGCATCATCGCGTACCAGTGCCTTGGGGCGATTGCCCTTCGTCAGGGTCCGGTAGGCCTTCATCGGGCTGTCCAGTTTCACCGGTAGCTTTCCGAGGCCCTTGCTGGTGCGGTTGGCGTTGAACACGGTCTCCAGGTCATCGATCATCTTGTCGGAAAGATCCTGGATTGCACGGCCAGAGGCACCCGCGCGGTCCCACTCGGCCTTGCGG
>CAIWHS010000500.1 GCA_903912515.1 uncultured Planctomycetaceae bacterium | reverse complement strand
TCCAGTCTGTGAAATTGGGGGGGAGCAAGGCGAACCATGGCTTCGCCAAAAGTGATGCAATCAAATCCCATGGCTGTCTCTCCGTCTTGGGTGGGTTAGAACTGTTAAAAGCTGGCCTTCTTGTTGATTTAGGGATGCGGGCAGCTCAATGCCAGACTTTTATCGAATTACTTACTCGCTGGAATCGTTATAACCGCTACAAAATGTAATATGGCGCCTAGCGGCCAAAATGGAGGGTGGTTTGTTATGTCCAGCGGCAAGAAAACCAATCTGACACTAAAACTGGGCAAATCCAAGCCCGAAGAGTTCGATGCACTAGTGAGGCTTGCCACCGACACCGGAATGTTCAAAAAGTTGGAAGTGAAGGTCCTAGGCGAACTTTTGCGCGACTGGCACACCAGCCTGGCCAAAGAAGGCCATATCTGTTGCACTTTGAAAGAGTCAGACGGCACACCGGTTGGTTTTGTCTACCATGCCCCTGCGGTGATGACCAAAGGAACTTGGCACCTCTATTGGTTGGTAGTTGACAAAAATGCACAGGGCAGGGGCCTTGGCAAGCGTATGGTCCGCTATGCGGAGGCCGATGCCCGCAAGCGAGGTGGCCACCATTTGCTGGCGGAAACCTCGGGCACAGCCCGTTATGCTTCCACCCGCACCTTTTACGACAAAGTTGGCTATTCTGTTGAGGCCCGAGTACGGGATTTCTATGCCCCGGGCGATGATCAAGTGATTTACCGAAAAGACCTCCGACGCTAAGCAGCCTTTCTTTTAGAATTACTGCGCCTCGATTTTCGCAAACAATCCATCCATTTTCGCAAACAATCCAATTGATTGTGGCAAAGCCCCCAACCCTCACGCCATGACTCACAGTCAGTCACGGAGCGGGCGGAAGTAATGGGGTTTTCGGCGCAAGCTGGGCTGACCTAATAAAGGGCGTACCCGGGAAAAGACAGTCAATCCGCAGAATCCTCCTAATTGGCGATCATTTTCTCACTTTGTTGCCAAATCCTGCCGAATAAAACTTCTAGCCAGGGCATTCCCGGCGCGGCTTCTCCGCTCGAACCCGCCAAGTGGGTCGGATTGAGTCGCCGCCAGGACAGTCCGGGCAACCAGCCGAAACGGTTTGGGAAACGACCTGAACGGAAGGATCCGTAAAAGGTCGGCAACTGAACCGTGCCCCGACAAGGGTGGCCGGCATCGTTCCCCCAAGTGGGGCGTTGTTGGATGGTTGGAAAAACGCTTTTGGGTCAGCTCCGCACAAGCGGACCCAAAAGGTGGCCCAGACGGCAGGCCGGGCCTGCCTGGAACCCCCTACGGAGTCCTCGTTTCATGAAGAAACCAGTCTTCACCACCGGACAGGTGGCCAAGATTTGCAAAGTGGCTCCCCGCACTGTGAGCAAGTGGTTCGATTCCGGTAAGCTTCGCGGCTACCGGATTCCGGGGAGTCAAGACCGCCGCATTCCAAGGGAGCACCTTATCCGCTTCCTGAAAGAATACGGCATGCCTTTGGGAGAACTCGAGGAAGAGAGCTGGCACAAGGTGCTGGTGATCGGAGCCGAGAAGCTTATGCTGGACCGTGTCCAGGAGCTGATGCCTCCCGATGAGGAGTTCCGCTACGAAGTCGCTTCCAGTGGCTTCGAAGCCGGTATCC
>CAIWHS010000499.1 GCA_903912515.1 uncultured Planctomycetaceae bacterium | reverse complement strand
TTCTTCCCCGCCTTTTTTTCGTTAGGATCGGCCAAGTTGGCCGGAGCTAATGTGTTTGCCATTGCATGGCCTTGATAGCGTTTGGTGATTTCTTCGTGGCATATCACGCAAGAAGAATTCCCCACTACCTTTGCATCGGGCCGAGCATTGACCGGTGAGCCTTGGGCTAACCGTGGATCTGGGGGGGGGGGGGATTTTTGGAAAATTTCAGGCTGGTCGGAATCTTGAATTCCAACACCTCGCCACTTCCCGATCATGAGAGGAAGCAGAGTAATGGCGCCAACCAAGAGTAGCAAACTTAGGATTAGCAAGCGTTTCATGGCTTTGTCTGCCGGTCACCGGAAGCATGAGCAAACCAAAAGGCATTTTTAGCCGATATCGTCTGTTCGTTAAGGATAACAGATAGCAGGTCCCAAAATCCAATGCCGTTCCGGCTAGTAAAATGGATCAACCATTTACCGATGGTGCTTTCTCCCCGTTGGCGGTGCCGCTGGAAGACCCGTTAAGGGGAGGAGTCCAGCGCTTCAAAACCTTGCCTTTTAAAATATCAATTCGGTAAACTCGTCCATCAGCACTGGCGGTAAGGCAGGTTTCGCCACGCGGTCCCATTTCCAGGCAGGTGAGCGGGTTAGTGGCGACCTTCACTTCCATTAGCGGGTTTCCTGTGCCAGGGTCCCAAGCCCGCAAATAGCCATCTGAACCCGTGGTAAAAATACGCGTGTCAGTGGAGCCAAAAAGCACTCCTGTGACCAAGCCATCGTGGGCGCGGAAACTCTTCAAGCGTTTGCCTGTCGAAATAGACCAGACTTGAACCCTGCCATCATCTCCACCGGAGGCGAATCGGAGGCTGTCGCTGGAGAAGGCCAATGCCGAAACAACGCGTGGGTGGGCAGGGGCAGAGCGTTCCAACTGCCAATTGTCAGTTTTGTAGATGCGCCACAACCTGTCGTTGCCTCCGGCTGCCAACCATTGACCATCCGGTGAAAAGGCGATCGAGGCCATTTTTTCACTGACCGGGCCAAGGCGGGTGACCTCCCGCAAATTTTCCGGATCCCAAATGCGCACGGTTTTATCACCCGAAGCAGAAGCCAATCGGGTACCATCCGGGCTCCAAGCGCAAGCGACAATACTCCAGCCATGGCCAGAAAGCTCACCTATCAATTCACTGGTGCCAGCATGCCAAATTTTGACCAGATTGTCGGCACCCCCAGTTGCCACCATCAAACCATCAGGGTGGAAAGCGGTGGATAGCACTTGCTGGCCGTGGGCCGCCCATCGCCCTTTGAATCCATTTTTGGCATCCCATACTACTAAATCTGGCCATACCCCTGCGACAATCCAACGCCCCATAGGGCTGATGGAGGCGGGGAAAGGAAGCATCGGCACTTCCCGTGGCTGGAAAATGCGAATAAGCACAAAGGGCAAAGCGGTAAAGACTAACATGATCAGGACTGCCACTGTCAGTAGATATTCAGGTTTTGTTCCAGTGATCAGGCAGAGGATTAGCCATGTAGCTGTGAGCACTGCCCCAGCCAGGGCCCCGATCCAAGGCGAGTCTGCCAATTGCAGCAGCTTTTGTTTCAGCGATGTGGCGACCGTTTTGCGAGGAGCATCTTTTGGCTCAACCACCAAAGGTTCGGGCTGGTTTTGAAGGAGTTGATTCTTTTTTCCATTTAGCACATCGCCCAGCCAAGGGATTTGATCAGGGCTTTGGCCGCAGGCTTCTTCCAGTGCTTTACTGAGCAAGCGAACCCGGTCCGAATCGAAGGCCCTAAGAGCCATGAACAAGGGTGATTTTAGGGGGGCAACAAAGTCAGTTCGGCGGAAAATAAGGTTTCGTCCAAGGTGAAATTTTTTCCACAATACGCCCCCGTGATCGGCAAGGGCCGCTAATGAAAGTGCGATCACCAATGCTGGAAAACGATCCACACCCGGGTGATAAGGATCCTGGCGCCTGAAGGGGTGCTGATACGCCCGGTGTCCAATTTCACTTGAGGGAATGTCCTTCAGCGTGGGCAACCAAACCCCATCCAGATCGACCAGTCGCATTTGGAAGCGGTTATGCCCTTCGGGGACAAGTAAAATATTGTTGTGTTGGAGGTCGCCATGGGCAATTCCCGATTCCCTCAAAAATTCAACCAATTTCAGCCAGCAGTCAAACAGCACATTGCAAACATCGGGCGAATTGTGGTGTTTGGCCAAGAAATCGCTAAGTCTAAGGCCCTCGATCCAGGGCATCTGGACCATTGGGAATTCATTGCCTTTGACTACCAAGGCCTTTTCGTGCCAAGTGCAGCTAACCATTCCCGGCATAGGGTTTTTATGCTGCCATTCAGCCAAAAGACGATAACGCCTACGAGTTCCTAAAGCTTTTTTGTGGAAAAACTTCAAGGCCCAACGTTTGCCGTCCGGTGTGGTTGCCTCAAAAACAGCTCCAAAACCACCAGTGAGGGGTTTGGGTAAGCCTTGCGGTGTGCAAACTAGCTTGCAGTCTTTAAGTCCCGGGACCAAAAGGTTTTTCTTGGCCCGAAATAGTGCCAAAGCATATTCGCGAGGAGTTGGCCAACTCATGCCCAATCTCCCGGGGAGAGCCGGGGGCTAAGTGGGCCCGGCGGGAAGTTAAGTGTGCTTTGGAATTATCCAATTGTATCGGAATCTTGGTCTTGTGGGTGAATGTTTGCTTAATGAAGGACCAGAGAAACCAGATTGGGGCCATCCAGCTCGGTCAGGCATTCAACCACAAGGCTAGCACCTGCCGCTTTCAAGGCCTCGGCGGGGTGGTGGCCTACATGCCGGACTGCGACAGATTGCATTCCTCCAGCAGTAGCAGCCTGTATTCCGGCCACAGCATCCTCCATCACCACGCAGCGCTGAGGGGGAACATGAAGGCGCTGGGCACCGATGAGGAAAACCTGTGGGTCAGGCTTGCCACGAGTGGTGTCTTCCATGCCAACGGTGCAAGTGAAGAATTCGCCGATACCTGTGAGTTCAAGAATCATATCCAGGTTGCCTCGGGGGGCACTGGAGCCAATTGCCTGCACCGCGCCGTGGTCCCGGGCGGCTACAAGTAATTTTCGCGCCCCTGGGAGCAGTTCGATTCCTGTTTTTCGGGATTGAGTGCGATAGATTTGCTCTTTTGCCTCGCCCAGTCTGGCAACTTCCTCATCGGTGAGGTGGTCTCCCAATAAAAAACGCAAGATTTCCGGATTCCTTCGACCAAAAGTTGCCTGGAAATCGGCCTCCGTGAAATCACGGCCCTGCTGGTTGCAACATTCACGCCAAGCGGCG
This sequence comes from uncultured Planctomycetaceae bacterium, assembly GCA_903912515.1. GTDB lineage: Bacteria > Planctomycetota > Planctomycetia > Gemmatales > Gemmataceae > UBA6894. Next base: position 5,821 of record CAIWHS010000499.1, on the reverse strand, counting down.
AAATGCAACTCCGCAGTGTCTACCAGGGTGCCGTCCATATCCCAAAGAACCGCCCAAGGAAGCATGGCAGGATTCCATTTGTGATTTTGCAGTTTTGCCAAACAGCCCATTTGGCTGTTTTTGCGCCTTTTGATGTCAATTTGCCATCGAGGCTTTGGAAGTTTTAGGGAAATATGGCAATTTGGCTTCCATTTGCACCATTTGGGGAGATTTCAAGTTTCCTCAAGTTGTTCCAAACCTTGCAAGTATGGGATGCTGAATACAATTACAGTTCGATGTCCCTTAAGCAATGCATCAAAGGGCTAGGTAAATATTGGCAAGGGAAGGGACATGAAGGCTGGGGCAATTTGCAAAATGCCATGTCTGGATCCAAGAGTGTCAATCAGGTGAATCAAGAACCGACCTTTCAGCAGATTGATAAAGCCTTCTCAGTGGTCGACTCCTCGGCCAGGTTGGTGCCTGGCCGGTTGGTGCGTCGATTGGTAGTGCGTTTGCGCGATCTGGATGGCTTGGTGCTGATGGTATCCCACGGCTGGGGTTTGGCGGTTCGCACCAGAGACGCCCTGCAATTCGCCTCGTCTCATGAGCTGTTGCTTACACCCGCAGGCCCTATTCCTGATTGGCTAATGCTAGTGTCGAGGCCGTCAGACCGGTTTCTTGCTTCGCTCACGGAAACTGCCTGTCAGGACTGGCTAAAAGGCAAGTTGGTGCACCTTTCTGCCGACCGGGCTTTTGGCCAGGCGCGGTTGCTGAATTCTTCGGCTTCACTTGGTTTGCGGAATCAATTGGATGAACGGGTCTGGGAGGAAGTTGTTAGTGTTTTGGCAGAGGAAAAGAGACTTCTACCCGGGGCGTGCGGGGCCGAAGAAGAAGAGGAGTTTCTGGCCACGGCTCTGGAGCTTTCCCTTGTCGATCCTCCAGCGTTGAAACTATGGTTTCCGTCGGTGAATCAAGAGTGGCTGCTTGGGCTCTTGGCAAGCCTGCCAATTCTCGACGAGAGCCGGGCGCTGGCCCACAAGTGCGATTCCCTCCAGGTGGGGGGAATACTGGAAAGCCAAGACATTCCCAATACGGATTGCCATCAATTGGCAAATCGTTTGATTTCTTGTCTGCCCCGTTATGAGTCAAGCCATTGCAGCATGGAATTAGCCAGGGCCCTGATGCCGGTTTTTCACAATGCCAGGGTTGATGGTCAGAGGTCTGCCAGGTGTTTGTTGGAAGACCTGGAGCAAGTGGTGAAATTGGCCGGGACCCCCTTGGAGAAAGTGGATGCCTTTCGTTGGATCCTGTCCTTGGGTAAGGAGCCTCTACGCCGGGAGTTGCCTTATTCGGGCTGGTTGATGGCACTTCGCTCGCTTCGTTCTGCAACAGCTCAGGTTGGCAAGCTGGGCCTTGCGGCGCACCAAACGGAATTACTTTTGGAACATTTGGGCCGGTGGCATCAAGCCGCAACGGGTGCGCTTCGTGATCAGGTGGGCCCGGTGATTGAAGCGACCTTCCGTAAAACTGGTCTTATTCCCGAACGCGTTTTGGAAGGACTCGCTTGGCGTCAGGTGGTGGATGAATTACTGGAAAGGTTGGCCAATCGCGGCGAAATTGCCTTGGGCGACCTGCGAGACGCTTTGGCCTCACACCGGATGAAATTGGCTGACCTGAAAGGACCCGTGGAATGGCTGAAGGGCGACCTGCTGCTGCGGGTCGACCGCAAGCTGGCCCAAGACTTGCCTGGTGCCTACCGGCCGGGTGAGTTTTACATGCGGGGGTTGCAGCGTCTGAGTTCACTCTTTTATGGCAATCCCTTGGGCAGGGCAATTTTTCTTTACTTATTGTTTCCATTGGCGATTGTTTATGTGGCCTTTAAGGGTGTTCAGGAGCTGGCAAACCTGGCCCTGTCAGTGACTTTTGAAAAGAAGCTCGCTCTCGAGGCCTTGGATGCTAGCTTGGCAAATGCCCGTTGGCTTCCCTTGGAGGCCGAGTTGACCGACAAAAAGGCTGAACTCGTCTTGGGTGGGCCGTGGACCTATTTCATTTTGGCCGCTTTTGTATCACTGCTTATTTATTCACCACTTTTGCGCAAACGCTGTGCCCGGTTTTTGTGGAAGGCGGGAGGGGTTCTTCACGGCGTGCTCATAGACTTTCCAGCCCTGCTGTTGAGGGGCATTTGGATGCTAGTTCGCTTGCCCTACATTCGCCAAATTTACCAGCATGGTGTGAGGCCAGGGATGGAGGCGGTGGCCGCCATGCTTTTGTTGCGTTGGGTGGGTTGGCTGCCCCCAGCGGGGGATGGGCTATGGGTGGTTGTCTTTGCAGGTTTTGTTGGCCTTTTTCTTTCCACTCCTTGGCGTTTTGTTGAGGAAATGGGGATGGATATGGCCGCCTGGGTTTGGCAGCACTTGGGCCTTGCGCTGGTGCTTTCCGTTTTTGATTGGATTATCGCGGTGTTTCGGTGGTTGATGGAGCTGGTATCTCTCTGGTTGCGGGGGCTGGATCGGTTGCTGCTTCAGCCTCCTTCAGGGCGTGGGGGAGGGCTGGCGGCCCGTTGCGTGGTGAGCCTGATTATCTCGCCTTTTGTATATATAGTTAGGGCGGTTTTATTGATTTTTGTCGAGCCGCAGGTCAATCCAGTAAAGCATTTTCCGGTGGTTACGGTTGGCCACAAACTCATGCTTACCATGGCTCCCGGTATAGCCTCCAGTATCTCGGCAAGCACGGGGAAAAATTATTTCGAGGTGCTGACAGCCGTTACCTCTATCCTCACTCTCATACCTGGCTTCCTCGGTTTTTTGGCCTGGGAATTGAAGGAGAATTGGCGCTTATACAAAGCCAACCAGGCAAAATATGTGCGTCCCGTGATGTTTGGTGGCCATGGTGAATCCATGAAGGGGATGCTTGCACCCGGATTTCATTCAGGAACATTGCCCAAGCTTTTTCGCCGATTGCGCAGGGCAGACCCGGTTAGCCGGGTCATACTTGCCGAGGCATTGAACCACGATGAACATTTGATTCACGGTTTTTTTCAGGAAGAGCTAGTTGAAGTTTGGCGGCTTTGTCCTGGTGTGCCAGATTTGTCGATAAAAGCGGTGAAGGTGGGGCCACGCCATGTGGAGGCGGTGTTGTCGCTTGAGGGCCATGGCCCCTTCGTCCTGACTTTGGCCTGGCGCGGTTGGTGGATGGAAGCTTTGGTTGGCATTCCCGAGGTTGAACACCAGCTTAGGGAAAAGCTGGAACTGTTGGTGGAAGGGCTTTGGCAAAAAGCAGGAGCCTTGGTGGCAAGAGCGGACTGGGATAAGGCCATTCCAGACTTGACTAGTCTTGGTTCAGAAAGCGGCTCCATCCGTGTATTCAACAAACAAGGCCACCATGCAGATTACCCAACCGATGGGCTTGGTCTGCTGACCCCTTCCAAACCCGGTTGGCCCAACTTGAAACCGGCCAAAGTTTTGCTGTCAGCTCGTCCCATGCCCTTTGCCGATTGGGACGCCGCATGGGAAAAATATGCCATAGAAGGAACCGAATCTTTTGGCGGGGCCTAGCATTAGCCGCGAGCATTCAAGGCCTGAGCTGGATCGTCGGCGATATTGACCCACACATGCACATGGGGTGACCCACGGAAATGCCAGACGAAAGCCGGGCCTTCGAGGCGCCAGTTGTCCCAAACCTTGTCATTGCCGATGTCGCCTGATTTGTAAAAGACAATTCGGCAGGCATCTATTCCCCCGCGGGCCTCCAGGCACTTGCGCACCTTGTCCCCATCTTCAGCACGGAAAGGCTCGACCAGCGTGTCGAGTGTCAATTTCAAATGGCTTTTCTGCTGCTCGTTCATCTCGGTGACAGGCAATCCTGGAATGGTTGCTTTATCTTGGCGAAACCCGACTTCCGCCTCAGGGGGTGCCTTGTCCACCAAGGCCTCCTTTTGCTGGTCGGAAGATAGCATGGGAAACAGTTTATTGGCGACAAGGGCTTGGGACCAAAACACATTGCCCGGGTGGTCAGCCTTTTCGTTGAATCCTTGGCCGGCGTGCCCGTAAAAAATGGGCCCACCAAAGGCGGCCTGCGGCAGACTACTACCGTCTGCCCGGATGGTTAGGTGCCGGCCTGTCATGACCATTTGGAACTTTTGTTGCGGGTCTCCAAAAAAAGCCAGACTCAACTCGTCACCCCAAGGCCGGCCTTCCGTATCGTCCTTCAACTGCTGAATGAATTTGGGTAACCATTGGGGAGAAACCAACCGCTCAAAAACTTCCCGGGCAAGATTCTGCTGCTCGGGTTTGAAGAAATCTGAACGAATATTGGCCGGAGTGACCTGCCAGTTATTGGAAACAAAGGTCCGCAATAGGCCTCGGGTATTGTCTTTGTGGTCCCATGCGAAGGCGATTGTTCGGCGTTGTTCAGGGCTAAGGCTGCGGAAAAGACGCGCCGCTGCTTCCTCTGCGCCGCTTTTAAGGGTTGGGCTTGCCCGGAGGCTACCAAGGCTGGTCAAACTTGCGGCTGCCACAACCGCCGACCCCATGAATCCGCGACGATTGCAGCCAATTTCAGGCAGGCGTGTCATTGGTTCACTCATTGTTTTAACCCTTGTCTTGTGGGGATAAAAATCACTGGGGATCTTTTCATTGTCAAACGGGAAGCGGCAGTGCAGGCGGGAAGGGGCGGGCTTGGCTAACCCCAGAATTGCTGGCTTCATGTGGAATTATAAACCCAAAGTTGCCAACAAACCAGTAATATCTAACCGGAAATGAAAAGGGAGAGTGAACGTGATCCATATAGCATCGAATATTTCTCATAGTCTGCTATCAATTTTCCAGGTTGCGGTCGAGCGCGAGGCCTCTGATATTCATCTTGTGGCAGGGTCGGTTCCGTTGCTGCGTGTTAACGGAACCATGGCGGAGCTGGGGATTGAAGTACTTTCTGAGGGGGAAATGACAGCGTTTTTGGCAGTGGTTTTGTCAGATCAGGCAAGACAAAAGCTGGAGCGGGAAAAAAACCTCGATGTTGGGCTTGCCCTGCCAGTTGGGGGCGGGCAAACCCGGCGCTTTCGGGCCAATTTTTTTATTGCCTCGGGTGAACTGTGTGCTTGCATGCGTTTGATCCCTCCCGCTATTCCCTCGCTTGATTGGGCAGGGTTTCCAATGCCTTTGGCCGAAAAGCTGGCATCCATTCGCGATGGATTAATCATTTTTACCGGGCCCACCGGATCCGGCAAATCCACCTCGCTAGCAATGATTGTGGACAGGCTGAACCGCGAGGGAGGTAATCGAATTCTCACCGTGGAGGAACCGGTGGAATATCGTTTTGTCCATTCCCCCAACTCGTTGGTCACACAAAGGGAAGTGGGGACCGATGTCCTTAGCTTTGCAGATGGGTTGAAATATGGGCTGCGCCAAGATCCCGATGTGATTTTAGTGGGCGAGGTGCGTGACCGGGATACAGCGCAAATGGCAATGAGTGCCGCTGAAACCGGCCATTTAGTCCTTACCACCCTGCACACCCGGGATGCTAAGGGAGCGATTAGCCGTTTTGCCGATCTTTTTCCCCAAGACCTGCAAAAAGATGTTCGCTCCCAGCTAGCACTTAGCTTGCGGGTGGTGGTGGCCCAAAGGCTGTTGCCAGATGTAAAGCCTGATGCCAAACGCCACTTGGCTTTGGAAGTTCTCTGGAATACCAATCCCATTGCCAGTGGCATCCGCCAAGGCAAGCTGGAATCTCTGGACAACTATCTGCTCACAGGCAAGGAAGAGGGAATGGTCAGTTTTGATGAGTCGATAAGGCAGTTGTTGCGCGCAGGAAAAATAACCAGAAAGGTTGCCGAACAAAATGTTCG
>CAIWHS010000498.1 GCA_903912515.1 uncultured Planctomycetaceae bacterium | reverse complement strand
TAATTCTCGACAAACTCACCAGGAGGCACCAGAATCGCATGGATATCTGTTGCTGAAGCCAAGGTGGCCAAACGCCTGCTGAAACGGTTCTTTTCCTGGGCACTCACCTCCATGCCGAACGCAATTTGTCCAAGCTCCGCTTGCCGCATCTCGGGCCGGCTGCTGAGAGCCATGCCAACGGCCTCTTCACGGGTGGCAATATTGTTCAAGGCGCGAGGAAGATGCTCATGCAGGGGAACCACGGGGTCTGAGGTTCCCATTGCTTCGCGAAGCGCGCCAATGGCCTGCAAAATACCGTTTTCTGCATCGCTTAAACGGCTTTGGCTTGCAGCAAGTGCAATATCAACCAGCTCGACTTGGCCCGGAAATTTCTCCGCTTTAACCTCTGCGCCACGTCGCAACAATTTGGTGTTATCTATGATTTCCAACAACTCGCGGTACTGCTGCTTGGCATAAACACCCATTAGGTAGCTGTATGTCACAGCCTGCCTTGTCTCATGCTGGGCCTTCAGGACCAAGGCCTCGGCTTGTTCTATTCCCAAGTTGCACTGCTGCTTGCGAATGGACATCTCGGGTGTAACAAGGGTGGGAATCAGGCCGATGTTATCCAACGCAGCCTTTTTGTCGTACGATGCTGCGAGTGTCGCCCGGGCAGCCAGAATTGCCGGCTGCTTATCCATTGCTATGGCGATGCATTCATCAAGGCCTAACTTTATCTCTGATGGAATTGGGTCTACCGCCCCAGGCAGATCCTGCGCTACAGAGGCACCCCCACCTTGGGCAGCCACCATGGCACCGCTAGTCACAAAAAATGCGCCCGCCGCAATGAAACGGAAAGTGCGCCAACGAAGTTGGGTCCAGCCATGCACCATGGACAATTCTCCCGACTTGCAAACAGCGCAACCAGTTAGCTCAAGGCTCACCAGTGCGGTACCGAGGGTAGAATATCCATCGTCAATGCCAGCCAGCGTTGTTGCCAAAACCTCGACATAAGTTGAATCAGTTGCGTCTTTAACAACCAAGCAGGCGGATTGTTCAGGTTCTGCCAGTGGTGACAATTTGCAGGCTGGCTGGGAAGATGTTTTTTTAGGCTCTCTCAATAAGTAAAGCCAAATAGCCTCGGCCTTTTGGCTTTTGGAAATTGCCCATGGATCTCACCCCAGCGGTCTACCGAGCCTTGGCGCGAGCCAATTCGCTGGCTCAGGTTTGGCCCGAATGGTCTGCTACTGGTCGACTTCTCCGTGCCTTTCTGGAGGAGGAGGAAGGCGCCGCTCCTGCTTTGCTAATTCAATTTGGGTTCAATTTGCCGAATTATCTTGCCGAATCCCCCTGGCCGGCCGGGTTGGAACCAAACCCTGCCCCAGAAAATTCTGCCGATGAGGCTGAAATCAGGCGCAGTTGGGGTCGAATACTGCGGCGCGCCAAATACACCGCCAAGGAAATGGGTGACCCCGGCGAAATATCAAGCCAGCATTTTATAGCCAGTTTCTTCAACGATCCTGCGGAGATCGACCCTTACATACAGACCCTTTCAAGCCACGGGCTTAAAGTCACGGACCTTGCTGCCAGTCTTCAGCCCAAGTCTACTCTGGTGGTTCAGATGGATGAACAACTTTTCAACCCAACAGATCCAAATCCAACAGATCCAAATCCTGCCTTGGGGTTAATACAAAAATCTTTCGGTAATCCCTCCGCAAACCAGATGAATATCTCCGTGGCCCGCTTAATGGATGCCACCGCCAACAGGGCGCGTGAGGGGCTTCGGGTGGTGGAAGATCACGCCAGATTCACCCTCAACAGCTTGGCCCTGACTGGTTCGCTCAAGGAAATACGCCACGGCTTACGCGAAGCTCTTGCCCTGCTGCCTGCCGATTGGATTACTAATGGCTTGGGGTTTCGCGATGTCGACGGGGATGTGGGTGCCGGAATTTCCACGCCCCAGGAAATGTCTCGTTCAAGCCCTCATGATGTGGCGATGGCCAACCTGAAAAGGGTTCAGGAATCCCTGCGCAGCCTAGAGGAGCACGGAAAGCTAATCTCGGCACCAGCCGCCGCCAAACTGGAATCACTGCGCTATAGATCGTATTCCGTCGAAAAACTTTTGGGCTCGCTTTCCAGTCCTTCCTTGCGGCTTTTAAATTCCAGGCTCTACCTGCTCGTATCTGCTGGAGATTGCGCTCTCGGCCTTGAAAACACCACCCGAAAAGCCCTTGAGGGCGGTGTCGACATGATTCAATCCCGTGAAAAAGGCTTGGCAGACCGCGAATGGCTCAAGCAGCTAGAAAGCCTCCGCAAGTGGACAGAGGTTGCAGGGACCCTTCTTATTGTCAATGATCGCCCCGACATAGCTTTGCTGGCCGGAGCCGATGGCGTTCACACGGGACAGGATGATTTGCCCATCCAGGCCTGCCGGCGCATCATTCACTCAGGAAAAAGAGAGGCATTGGTGGGTGCCAGTACACACACTCACGAACAATTGATAACAGCCATCCGTGAGGGCGCGGACCATGCCGGTGTTGGACCAATCTTCCCTTCATCCACCAAACAATTCGACTCATTCCCGGGAATCAACCTAGTGCGTTCGGTCAGCCAGACAACCGAGGTTCCCTGGTTTGCCCTTGGAGGAATTAACCCGGACAATTTGGAAAAAGTGCTCGAGGCTGGCGCAAGGCGCGTGGCCGTCAGCAGATGCGTTCTTGCGTCGCATGATCCTGCCAGAGTCAGCCAAGCCCTGAAAACGGGGCTGAATCGTTTCGGCCATTAACAACCACAATACAAAAGAAGGCATCTTATCTTTTACGAAATTGTCGGTTATGCCAGCGAAATGACTAAGAAATTTGGATAAACAAAAAATTTCCCTCAAGAGCATTTGCCCACTTGTCCACTCGGGGGAACGCTTGCAAGACGGGCAGGGCTTCCGCTCAGCCCCTGATGGCAAATGTGCAGCCAGACCATGTGACGGGGGATTGAACCATGAAGAAACTGGGTATCATTTTGGGCGGACTAGGCGTACTTCTTTTTTCAGGAAACTCCGCACGGGCTCAGCACCCTGGATTCCCAAATTTTGGGGTTACCTTGTCCTTCCCCAATTATTTGCCCGTATTTTGCCAACCGGAAATTCCAGGATCTCACCGCTGGGGTTATGGCCAATTTGCTGCACAAAAAGCTGGAGCAGGCTACGGAAACAATGCCCAAGGCAACTGCCCCCCGGGCTATCTGTGGTGCGGACATGGCTCCAATTACTGTCCTGGCCATCAACCTAATTTCCCACAGACCATTTACGGACAAAATTACGGGCCCAAGGGCGCGACAGGCGCAGCAGCCGGCTCCATGGGTAGCCAAAACCAAATGGGTCGCCACCAAGGGGTAGGCAATTTTGGCGGGCCCTATTATGGTGGCCAGCATGGCAATGCCCAGGTGGCAAACACTTCGGCCGCCCCCTTTTATATGTCTTCGCGTTAATTCACCACAAACGAGCTACCGACTCAAATATTTGATCAACAGCCAAACCAGAATTGATCCGATAGCCGCCACAATAGCAGTGCTAATCAGAGCCTTTTGCCCGGAAACTTGTTTCCAAGCGAAAGGCTCTGTCCTTTTTCGCTTCAAAGAAATGGGTGGCTCGGCGAATACCCGCAACGCTTCATCATCCAAACCATATTCGCTGGCAGGATCTGCCAGACCATCCACCAAAGAATCTTGTGTTGATTGGTCCGATGGACCAAACGGAGAAATCCCCGCACCGGAATCCGGATCTTGACTTGTTGCTTTTTTTTCCCATTGGGAAGAGATGGCACTCGCCTCGACGAATGGAAGCAACGATTCGGCCACTTCGCGGGCAGTCGCCGGCCTGTCTTCAGGCGATTTTGCCATCATTCCCCGCAAAATTTCCACCACCCCGCCCGGCACATCGGGCCTAATCAACCTCGGATCTGGAATAGCCTCAGTTCCATGTTTAATCACTTTTTCCAGGGTGGTATCGCCAGGGTAGGGAGGCTTGGCAGTCAACAAGTAATAAAGGGTGCAGCCAAGGCTGTATATATCCCCCCTCGAATCCACACCATGCAGACTTCGGGCCTGTTCTGGTGCCAGATAATCCGGGGTGCCAATAATTGCCTCTGCGTTCACCTCAATCGAGTCACCTTCTTTTTCGTTATTACCTTGCCAACCCGGATACAGCCTGGCCAATCCAAAATCACCAACCTTCACAATTCCCGGATCCTCGGGATTCTCACCAAGTTTCAACATCAGGTTGCCCGGTTTGATGTCGCGGTGAACTAATCCACGCTCGTGGGCATGCGCCAATCCAAGCGCTGCCTGACGGACATACTCACATGCCAGACCAAATGGCAAGGGACCACCGTTCCTCACCAAAGCGGAAAGGGTTGGCCCTTCGATAAATTCAAAAACCAAGT
>CAIWHS010000497.1 GCA_903912515.1 uncultured Planctomycetaceae bacterium | reverse complement strand
ATAATATTTCCACTTTATGGACTTGCTAGAGCCGTGTTCGCCCCACCTGGTGCGTCCTTGGGTGTGTTATTGGTTCAGTTTTTACCTGTGACCGCTCGCTTGTTTCCGGATGCCCTCTCAGAGGCAACCTTTTTGTTATTTGCATTCGGTTCAATTTGGTCTTTTGGTTTTGCCATCAATACTGAGCGAAGGTCTTTCTTGGCTATTGCCGGATTCACCGCAGCACTCGCATACTTGACCCGGCCGGAAGGTGGGTTGGTTTTTTTATCCTGTTTGGCGGTTGGTTTTTATCTGCTGTTTATCAAGCGTGTTTGGATTGTAAATCGGGGCGCTGCAGGTGCTGTAGGTGGCATGATGCTGCTAGTCCTTGGATTCATGGTTCCCGCTGTTCCCTATGCAGTGACAATAGGACGCCTAACAAGCAAGCCTACCGCCACTAGGATTTTACAAGCGAATCCAGTGGAGGCATCCGCGTCGGTTCAAACTCCGCTATTTAAAGATGGTCCTACAAGTGGCCCCTTGTGGGCAGCTTGGTATGACTTTGAAAAAGATGGCAAACCCGGTTTAGCTTGGGGTATTTGGGCAACAACCGGCATGGTTGTTCGTGGTTTGTTGTTTGTTTTTTGGCTACCAGCTTTTTTGGGTATTTGGAAATTTCGGCATAAATTGATTACGGATCCCGCATGCCTTGTTCAAACCTGTGTGGGTTTAGGGGTTTTTCTTGCCTTAATAAGAGTTGCCTCGAACCTTGGTTATGTTTCCGATCGGCACTTGGTGTTGATAGTGGTTCCATCGCTATTGATTGCAGGCGGGTACATAACTGATTGGGCCTATAAAATTTGGGCCCATCCAAGTCAATTTTCCCTAAATCGTTCCAGGTTAAAGTTGGAGAGATTTTGCTTCGTTTGCCTGGCATTTACAGCTTTTGTGGCTGCCGCAAAGTTGACTTTGGAACCTCTTCATCTCAATCGTGCCGGGTTTAAGGTTGCAGGCCATTGGATCCGGGACAACGGAATGCCAGGAGATGAGGTGATTGATCCATACCAATGGGCGCACTATTATGCTGGCCGTGTGTTTCTGGAAAATTCAAAAATCGCGCAGGTCAGATCCAATCCTCCAGCCCGGTGGGTTGTATTGGAAAAGGGTAAAAGCAAACATGTGCGCTTGAATTTGCCCGAAGAGCAATCGCTGATTTCTCAAGGTGCTGAATTGGTGTTTGAAACCAATGAGAAGCGCCAGTCTAATGATTCAGGCGACAGTAGAAAGTTGGTTGTTTATAGACTTCCCATTTCTGTGCCAGCTTCGGTTAAATGACCATTCGATTTCTTGGGCCAGAATAACAGGCAGGCCAATGCAAAAATTGGCGGAATCCCAGCGAGGGTAATGGCCTCCGAATAAGCCCGGCGGGCTGCTTCCTGTTTGGCGATGACCAATGAGATTTGTTTTTTTTCAAATTCAGAAACAAGCACTTCTTTCCGCTGTCCTATCCACTGTCCCGCCCCTGCCTGAATGAAGAACAAAAAAATCCAACAGCAAAAACCCATCAGGCCAGTGACTCTACCCGTGTGGGCAGTGGAGATATCCTGAGATTGGGCAAAATAGATCGGGAATAGTCCCATGGACGCCATTCCCAACAGCCAAAGAAGTATTCGCAAGATCCAACCATCCTCTAATTGGGTGCAACCCCAAGCCTGAAGGCACACAACTGCTCCCAAGCCAAATACCACCAGCCTGGCTGTTTCGATTCCCATTTTTTTGGATAGATAAAAGGTTAAAGCTCCAGCAAGCATGGCACCAAGGTCGGCCATGAGGTAATACCCCATGGAGAAAAAACTAAGCTTGGCAAGGGTGTAACCTTGCGCTTCTTGCATATACGGTGGCAGCCAAACGCGCAAGAACTGCCAAGTGGCATTGATTGAGCATACGGTTGCTAGAAGGATCCAAAACTGGCGTCCCTTGATAAAACGCCGAATGAAATGCCAAGTTGATTCCGAACTCACCGATTTAGAGATGTTTGCGGAAGGCCAGTAATGCTTTTTGGGTAGGGCCAAAAGTATCCAAATGAACGCCCATATTGCACCAAGCATCCCAATGAATTTGAAAGCGAATCGCCATTCGGGCACCAACTTGGTATTTGCTAGAAGGTCTGCAAGCGAATTTGTTTTAAGTAGTTCGGTGATCCCACCAGGCAAGGAAAAGGCAAGCAGCAGCATGGGAGTTAGCATTGCTCCGATGGCGCCCCCGCCATGAAGGATGCCGTTGCCTAAGCTGCGTCTCTCTCGGGAAAGAAGGCATCGGGTGGTAACTAATCCACAGGGCCAGTTGGCCGCTTCAAAAAAACCAAGCAAACAACGACTGGCAAGCAGTTGAGGGTAATTTTCTGAATAACCCGAACCAACTCCAGCGATGGACCAGCCAAGGACGCACAATGGGTAAAGCCAAACCACTGAATAACGATCAGCAGCCCAGCCAAAAAAAAGGGCTCCCAATGCGAAGGAAATTCCAAAGGCCCCTTCCAGGAACCCGTAATTGAAATCGGAATGATCCCGAGTTGGGGAGGGTGTCGAACTCCAGGAAAAGCTGGCGATTTCAAGGTCTGATTTAATCTGGCTTGCGGCTTGGTTCAGTAAAACCCGGTCCATGTAATTCAACATGGTGGCGAGAAGCAGCAGTATGCAAATGGCCCAAGGCCAATAGCTGGAGCTAGCCGAACTTGAATCCGAGGCGATTTGCATTTTCATAAAGACTTTAAGCCTGCCCCGATCCCCTGAAATTGGCTTGGATTGACCATGTTAGGCAGGATTATCCACTTACAAAACAAAAGAAGCAAATCGTCATAAGTCAGGGGGTTCCTTGACGGGCGGGTGCCAGATGGCCATCATGAGGAATGGTTCGAGAGCCTTTAGTTGCCAATAAACACTTGTTTTTGGCGAATTTGGATGGAGCGCAACTTGGAAACCCAGGTTAAGACTGTCGCTTTAAAGACCGATCCTTCGTCATCTGGTCGCCGGTTGCCTAGTGCCAAGGATCGAGCGATTTTGGCGGCACGCATTGCAAATGACCATAAAGCCAAGGACATTTTGATCCTTGACCTGACTAAACTCACGCCGCTTTATGATTATTTTGTCCTCAGTACCGGGAACAGTCGCCGTCAATTGCGAACTGTGGCTGAAGAAGTCGATGCCGGGCTAAGGGCGGTGGGTGACAAGCGAATCGGTATTGAAGGCTATGAAGCAAGCCAATGGATTTTGCAAGATTACGGTGACGTGGTGGTCCATGTCTTCGAGCCAACAAAAAGGGTTTACTACGAACTAGAAGAGCTTTGGGCTGACGCCGGGCGAGTTGATTGGCAACCCACTGTTAGCTAGATATCTCTATATGTCATTGTGGCGTGAAGCGTTGTCGATGCTTTTGGCTAAATTCAAATGAAACTTATTCAGAAAATCCGCGACCGCATGGCAAAGGCAGCGGATGCATTGGGTTATTCAGCAATGGATGTGGCAGCCTCCGTGCGTCCCTGCAATGACCCAACCCATGGCCACTACCAAGCCAACGCAGCAATGGCTTTGGGGAAAAAATTGGGGCGTCCGCCACGGGAGATTGCTTCCGAATTGGCCGCAAGTGTCCCTTTGGATGGCTTTTTAGCTGCCCCTGAGATTGCCGGTCCGGGTTTTTTGAACCTTTGTTTAACTGATCAAGCGATTGCCACCGGGCTCGAGGAGATGGCGGCTTCCCCCTGTTTGGGATTGGAAGCTCCGTCCCCCAAGCGGAAATTGGTCATTGATTTCAGTGGCCCAAATGTTGCCAAACCGATGCATGTTGGGCATTTGCGTTCGACCATCTTGGGGGACGGCCTTGCCAGATTGTTCAGGACACTTGGCCATGAGGTGATCACCGTCAATCATTTGGGTGACTGGGGCGCTCAATTTGGCATTTTGCTATATGGCTACAAAAACCTATTAAACCGCGAAGCTTTTAATGCTGACCCTGTGAAGGAGCTGTCTCGCTTATATGTTGAGGTCCGCAAGCATTTTGCTGCTGATGATGAAGACGAAGCCGATTCAGTCGATCCGGTGCGGGATGCGTGCCGACTGGAAACTGCCAAGCTCCATCGCCTTGACCCAGAAAATCTGGAGCTGTGGAAGCAGTTCATGCCTTCGTGCCTTGAAGAGATCAGCAAGGCCTACAACCGGTTAGGGGTTAGTTTCGATCATATTAGGGGTGAAAGCTTCTATCAGCCCTATCTGGCAGATGTGGCGGCTCAACTGGAAAGCCTGAAAATCGCAGAGCCCAGTCAGGGGGCCCTTGTGGTTTTATACGGCGAGAAAGAGGCGCCTGCACTTATAAGAAAACGTGACGGCGCTTACACATACGCCACAACCGATCTTGCCGCCGTTAAGCATAGAGCTGATCACTTTCAGCCGACCGACATTGTTTATGTGGTCGATTCGCGCCAAGCCCAGCATTTTAAACAAGTTTTTGACATAGCCAAGCGTTGGGGAATTACCGGCCCAAAGCTACATCATGTTGCCTTCGGGTCGGTTCTTGGGCCTGATGGCAAACCAATCAAAACGCGCGATGGAAAGGCCTCAACTACCCTCGAGGGGTTGCTAGATGAGGCTGTGAAGTTGGCTGCCAAACTAAATGCCCCAGAGGCAAACGATTCGGCAGAACTAGCCGTGCCAGTTTTAGAAAGTGAAGAAGTAGCATCCGCCGTTGGGATTGGGGCAGTGAAATACGCTGACCTCAGTCAAAATCGGACCACAGATTACAAATTCAACTGGGACAAAATGATGGCAATGGATGGCAATACAGCCACCTACATGCAATACGCTTTTGCCCGATGCCGCAGCATTCTGCGCAAAGCCGGTCACCTTGAAGGCTCTCCCGAAGCAAAAATTAAGGTTGAAACCCCAGAGGAGCGGTTCCTGGGAGTGATGTTGCTCCGTTACGCCGAGGTACTTGAGGCGGCTGCCGAAGACTTTCGGCCCAATATTCTAACCGCCTACTTGTGGGATTTGGCAAAGGCATTTAGCGTGTTCTTTCAAAATTGCCCGGTTTTGAAGGCCCAGGAGGAAGGGGCGCTTCACTCAAGAATTGCGTTGTGCGCCCTAACTTCCAAGGTTTTGGAGGCGGTTTTGGAGGTTTTGGGAATTCGCGTTCTTGAGCGGATGTAAAAGGGGCTTTCCAGATGAATGCCAATCAAGAAAATGAGTTGGGGCCTTTGCGTCGTTTCCTTCGCAAGCGATTAAAGGGCTGGATGCTACGGCACCAGCTTCCCTCTAATTTTTGGATACACATGGTTGGTATTCCCATGGCGGTAGCCGGGATTGTTTGCCTATTCTCCCTCCCGCTGGGGCTGTGGTGGGTTGGAGTGGCAATGTTAGTGTTTGGTTATTTTCTTCAGTGGATTGGCCATTGCTGGGAAGGTAACGATGTAGGGGAGTGGGCGGCAATCAAAAGATTGCTTGGGTTGCCTTACATTGGCATTGCCCCCCGTTGGAATCATGAGAACCCAAACCAGCTTTAATCTGGGGGCCCTACGAGGTTTTCCCTGATTGTTTTCAAATACATTCTTCCCAAAGCTCCCATACTTCTTAATCGGAATTACCATTTTTTTCGGTAATTTGTGTAAAGCCGGCTCAACCATCACGGCCGGAATACCGATAGATATTTTGGTTAACCAGCCATTCATTTGGTTGGTGGTTTCCAAGTCGGAACTGTTAGCCCCGCCTGGGGGTTAGTAGGGAAGCTTGGCGGACCGGTCCGGATACCCGGGTGATATACCTATCCCGGGAACCCCCCTTTGGGGTGATTGCCATGCGATTGCGCACAGGATTGCCAGCTTTGTTTATGACCTGGATTGCCATGGTCACAGGCTGCAAACAAAATACATTCATTACAGAATTCGACTATGAACATTACAAAAACTTGATGCCTGCGGCTGTATACGAATTGGATCCGCAGGCGACTAACCAGCCCGTTACAGCGCGGGTTGTAAAACCGCCAACAGTGGTGGACCCAGACCGAAAGCCACGCTACCTGTCTTTGGCAGAGGCCATTGCGGTGGGCTTGGAACAGGGTAATGTGGGCAGCCAAAATAGCGGAAACGCCGGCGTCGCCTTCGATAATCTTGTGACCTTTCAAGGCCGCGTCATTGGCGGTTCAGACAATATCAGGGTTTTGCAATTAGATCCCGCAGTGGCGGGTAGCAATATTGAAAATGCGCTGGCCCGTTTTGATGCGGTCTGGACATCCAGCATGAACTGGCAGAACACGGACCGTCCTATCGGTACCGCACTCGATAGTTTTCAAGCCTCTGGATCCGGCTTGAGTGCCATTCGCCAGTCGGATGCAAACTTTAGCACCGGTATTTTGAAGCCATTAGCCTCCGGTGGTGTTGCAGGTATCACCTTCAAAACCGATTATCAGTACACAAACCTACCGGCGAGGGTGAATCCGTTTTACAGGCCAACTTTTCAACTGCAGTTTGAGCAGCCCTTGCTGCGTGATTTTGGTACTGAAATCAACCAACTGCGGGCATCTGGGCCGAATAGCCAGATCAGCCCCGGTGTTTTAAATGCCACATTTGCCCAAGACGGTATTCTGATTACACGTCTGCGCTATGACCAATCACGCGCTGAACTTGAACGCGTGGTGGGTTACTTGTTGTTGAATGTTGAGACTGCATATTGGAATCTATACGGATCCTATTGGAACCTATATGCCCGTGAGCAGGCACTCAGGCAGGGCTATGAGGCCTGGAGAATCAGCAAGGCCCGTCTCGATGCCGGCTTGATCACACTGGCCGATTTGGCCCAAACCCGTGGCCAGTTTGAGTTGTTCCGTGGTCAGCGCCTAACAGCGTTGGACCAAGTTCTGGAAAACGAGCGCCAATTGCGCAATCTGATGGGCCTCTCAGCTGAAGATGGTACCCGGATCATCCCGATAGATGCGCCAACGCTTGCCCGATTCGAACCGGATTGGGAAACAGCATACGAAGAGGCGATTGACCTTCGCCCCGAGTTACATTTGGCTCGTCGTCAGGTCAAAGTTACCCAGTTGGAACTCATCAACCAAAGAAATAACTTGATGCCTGACCTTCGGTTTACGAGTACCTATGATGCGAACTCGATTGGAAATGACCTGGATGGTCCGGATGGCAACAACGCTCTAAGAAATTTGGCAGCCAATAATTTTAACAACTGGTCAATGGGTCTGAGGCTGAATGTTCCCATTGGTTTCCGGGTGGCTAACGCCAATGTGAGAATTGCCAAGCTGGAACTGGCAAGGTCCTACGAGATTCTGCATGACCAAGAATTGAGAGTTGGCCGGGGACTTTCCCAGTCCTACCGCCGCATGTTCACCAGTTACGAGGAAATCAAGGTTCAGAGGGCGCAACGGGAAGCCTTTGGCGAGCAATTGCGAATTCGATTTCAGGAATTTCTTGCGGGCAAGAGTTCCGGGGGTGACCGCAAGCGAGATACAGTCGACATTTTACTAGAAGCACAGCGGTTTTGGGCGGATGCTTTGGCGAACGAGTACTCAAGCATTGTAAAATATAACAATGCCATCGCAAACTTCGAGTATTCCAAAGGCACTCTTCTAAAACATAACAATGTTGCAATCTCGGAAGGTGCGCTCCCGGGTGTGGCCCAGGTGAGGGCCGTCGAGCATCAGCGTGAAAGAAGCAAAGCCTTGGTGTTGCGCGAACATGCTACACCGGTGAAATACGAGGAGTTCAATCCGGAAAGCGGCCAAGTGGGGCTGGCGGCCTTGCCTGAAAGCACTGCTCCAAGTTTGCCCGCCTTGTTGAAAGATGCTCCCAACATGCCCGAAATGTTACCTGACCCCAAGGTCAAGCCGGTGGGCCCTGATTTAAGCAGCGCGGGCGCCCCGTCTCTCCGCGGCATGCTGAAGTTGGATGAACCTGGGGTTTCGGTTTCGGAAACCAAGGCGGAGGAGAAGGGCTTGCCTTTGCCAGTTGGTATCTCTCCGATCGATGCTGGCATGGAAACCAAGGCTCCAACCGGAATAGCCTTGCCAGCCGAATTGCCAAACATCCCCGCCAAAAACACCCCAGCAATGACCAAGCCCGCCGGTGCGACGATGATGCCCTTGCCTAAGGCTTCAGCAATCCCAATGGCTCCCGCAATGTCAGTGGGGGGCCAGCCCGGTTCTGTTGCTGGTAAACCCTCAAGGCCATTGCTGGTTCAGCCTTCCAGGGCCAAGGCCCTGCTAGACCTTCCTCCCGACTAACCTTGAATCAGGGTTAATGGGTGGGGCGGGCTCCGGACAGCCTGTATTCTCGTCCAAATTTCCCAATCAAGGTTTTGAAGCCGCGAGGTCCAGGCCCTCGCGGCTTCAGCTTTTTATTACTCTTTCATCTAAATTTCATATCACTAGGTTTCTAAAACCTTCTCAATCGCCTTGACCATTTGATCATCGAGGGGATCAATGTTGGGTTCGAAACGTCCAACTACTTTGCCAGCCCTATCCACTAAAAACTTGGTGAAGTTCCATTTTACCTCGCCCGCTGTAATCGGATTGGCTTCCTTGGAAGTCAAGCTTTGGTAAAGAGGGCACTTTTCCTTGCCTTTTACGGAAGTTTTTTCCAAAAGGTCAAAAGTGACTTTGTAACGACTGGTGCAAAATTCGCGGATAGCTTTGTTAGAGCCGGGTTCCTGGCCACCAAACTCGTTGCTGGGAACACCCAAGATCACCACGCCTTTATCTTTGAATTTTTCATGAAGCTTTTGCAGCCCCTCATATTGAGAGGTATAGCCACATTCGCTTGCAACATTAATAATCAAAACTACTTTTCCATTGGTTTT
>CAIWHS010000496.1 GCA_903912515.1 uncultured Planctomycetaceae bacterium | reverse complement strand
GATTTGCACTGCCCGCCTAATTAAATAAGGAACCGGGCTATGTGGCTCAATCCCAGACAGTATGTCAGCCGCTTTAGTCATCATCTGATATGCCTGATCGCGAGATGCAACAGGCATACTTGCGCCGGCCCCTGCTTGCCCATCATTGGCTTCAGTCGCACCGGATCCTCCGGTTGAAACAGGTGCTTTTCGGGCTATCATTTGCCCAAGCAAAGCCTCGCATTGATCTAAAATGGACCTAACCTGGACCATCGAAGGGGCTAAATCTTTAAGTTTCTCTGAAAGCTTGGTAACAATTCTGCCAAGAATATCCCTGGACCTCACCACATAGGCATGGCGTTCGGTCATTTTTTCCAAACTGGTTCCTGCCAAAACCTTATCCAAAGTTGCAATGCCAGCCTGAGCCCCTCCCGCTTGGCCCTGCTTCCATTGAAGCATGCCCATATCGGGAGTTTCCTTGGTGGCATCCACCAAAGTAATTCCACCTATCGTGCTGGGAAAGCGAGCCCCCCGATCAGCATCATCTAACCATTCAAAAGGGGCAGAGCGAATATCCAAATCGGAGGGGTCCTCAATAACTGGAACCAACCGATCCCAAGCCTGATCAATTAAACCCTCCATCAATTCCAAACTATCGCCAAGACCCTTGAATCCCAAAGTCCTAGTCATGGCTTCAACCATTCGGGCACCAATCAGAAGATCCTTGCTGGTTTGGATCAGGGTTTGGCTACCCAATTTGATAATCCCCGGCCAATCAGCCTTCTTGAACTCGGTTGGCCGCAGGGGGTCGTCCTTGGCAAAGCTGTCGGGATCAACCTCTTTACGCAACTGCTCCAGTTGGTCCCTTACTTCATATGAGGTATTTACACCACCCGGGCTCGCCCCTGGAATCGGGGCTAAAAGTGCTGGAAGATCCAAGCTATTAATAATTTCCATAATAAACCAATCACTTTGTAGTTAAGAATATCAATTAAACAGCAAATAATACCAAATTACCAGTAACCAACTCATTATTTTTAACATAAAAAACCAAAAATCCCTTACGAGCTTTGGGAAAATTGGGTAATTTGAGTAAAGAAAAAGCCATAAGTAACAGTTTTGACGGGGTTAACGTTAAACTAAAATATTCACAATGAAACTTGGTTTTTCCGCAATCCCCTTTAAAACCGATCATTATTCAAGGGCACCTATTCGAATCTAAGTTAAGAAGCCTTCAAATTGTTGGGGTTCCACATTCCATGGCTGCCAATATTTTTGCCTCATGGCGTTCTGGGTTGGTCAACGGGATGAACACCCGGCACCAACCTCTTTGGAACTGGATATCTCCCACTCCATTCCGAGACATCAACTACGGTTGGATTGGCCCAATAGCACGATTAAGCCTATGGCTCGTCGGCTTATCAATGCTTTGCTGGATGCTACTTTGGCTCAAGATTTCACCTAATCCAACCATTTTGCAATTTGTTGCCGGCTATGAGACCAATTTGCTATTACCGGCCAATGTGGCAGGAGTCCGCTGTGCTAGAAATATGGTGGATTTAAAAAATTATTTAAAGGCCTCGACCCTTCAGATCGGTAACGCCAAAACAATTTCTGTTGCAGACCTTCGCCAAAACGATAAAGGACAAACCAACCTATCCAACGCGATCGAGGATAAAAAAAACGAAAAGGTTTTAATTTTAAATTTCTTCATGAGCGGTTCGGTGAACGCCAAGGGACCTTACCTATTGCCTAACGACGCAGATAAAGAAAATAACGATGAAAACCGACTGTATGTGCGAGACATTTTAAAGATTTTAAAAAATAAAATGAACCATGATCAAATAAAAGTGATCATTTTCGACGCTGAACAAGAAGAACCCCTTTGGCGGTTCGGAATGCTGGAAAACCTTTTTGCAGAATCTCTTATGCAAATGGAGGAAGAAATAAATGCGGTACCCAACTTAGTTGTAGTCAATTCCTGCAGTCCGGGGGAATTTTCGTGGCGCAACCATAATGTTGGACTATCGAATTTTGGGTTCAACCTTGTGCGGGCCTTTTCAGGAGAAGCCACTGATCAAGACAGTGATGGCCAACTGACCTTGGCAGAAATGTTCAAAACCGTGCAGAAAGAAGTATCTGATTGGACAAAAACAATCCTCAACCTGCGGCAAGAAGTATTAATTCTTCCAATCCAAGAGAAAAAAGGACAAAAATTACTGGCCAAAATAAACATCACCCAAGCGGGAAGAACATCATTCAGCCCACCGCCAATAAAACAACTGGGTGACGATCCGGAGCTTCGATCCCTATGGGAAAAACACGAAGCACTAAACACAGGAAAGAAATCACCCGCAACCCTTTGTCCTGATGTTTGGGATCGATACCAGCGTTCCATTTTACGCTATGAGGAATTGCGGAGAATGGCTGAAAATGACCAAGCCAAAAACATAAAAGAAGACATACTGATACTCGAAAAAAGAATCGAAAAAGAAACATTACTGGGACTTGAATCAACAACAACCAATCTTTGGATGGCAAACATAGCAGGAACTGACCTAACTGAAAAACCAGACGAAACCACATCCCTAACAGACTTGATCCGCGCACCTATTACAGAAATGGAGCCCCGGCTTAAAGCAATCCTTGAGGCCAATCAAAGCGGCATTGGATCCGGCGCAGAGATGCGGATGAAACTGATTCGACAAGTCCTTAAGAGCGGAATTACAACTCCGCAGCCCGACTGGGAAAAAATTAAAAGACTAATCGTTCTTTTGGAATCCCCTGATAAATTACGACCATTGGAATCCCAAGCTTTGCAAATCTTCCTTCGCGACAAACCTGCCACGGAAAGATCAAATACAAACCTTCAAGTTTATTTGCAAACATTGATGCTTGCTGAGCGAACAGCTTGCGGTTTGGATCGATCAGGAAGTCCGGTTCAAGCTAGTGAACGCGGGGCTATGTTTTTACGCAACAAAATCCATGCACTTGATACATCAAGGCAACTCGCACAAGACAAACTTTTCTCCACCGACGAATCAGTGAGAGCTTTGGCAGCTTCTGAACTTGTTCAGATTCAAACTGAATACACCGCATGTGGCCAACAAGCCACGATTATAAGCCAAGCCCTAAACAACCATGATCAAATGATGTCTAACATGCCCTTTTACACAACATGGGTAACCCGCTTTGGAAGGAAATGGGCAAGCAAAGACACAGATGACAAGAATTCTCTTTTATACGAGAAATTAGCGGGCGACATATGGAAAAGTCTGCATACTGCAAACGCTAAAAAAATAAGCGCTGTCAATTCACTCATGGATGGGAAAGATCCATTCCAACTTATTCAAGAGGTAATTTCAGAAACAAACGCAGCTCTAGCCTCGTATGAAAAATTAAAAAACTACCATTTGGATTCCTGCAGAACCTTGACGAACTCCAATACTTATGGAGAGAATGAAAACATGGACAATGTGTTGCAGGTTCCGTGCCTGGACACAGCTTTAAGAATGCAGATTATCCGCACAACATTCACTCCAGAAAACATAACT
>CAIWHS010000495.1 GCA_903912515.1 uncultured Planctomycetaceae bacterium | reverse complement strand
GCCTAGTTTTTGGGCTGATTTCAGTGCAGACTGGTAATCCAGTCCTTCTTCGCACATTTTTGAAAGGATATAGTTACTGGTTCCGTTGAGAATTCCCTGAATGGCGACAATACGATTTGCAGCCAAGCCTCTAACCAGAGATCCAATGATTGGGATTCCACCGCCAACGCTTCCTTCGAAAGCCAAGCAAGTGCCCGAGTCCCTGGCAGTTTGGAAAATTCTTGTACCGTGCTGGGCCAAGACTGCCTTGTTGGCAGTCACAACATCCTTGCCAGCCCTTAGCGCTCCTTCAATGGCACCCAAAGCCCAATCGCACCCGCCCACTAATTCAACAACCAAATCAACGGAAGGGTGATTGAGGATACACGACAAATCGGTGGTCAAAAGATCCGACGGAATCCAAGAATCTCTAACTTTTTCATGATCTTTGACCAGAATTTTGACCAACTCGATGGGCCTTCCACAGCGTTCGGTCACCCTTTCAGCTTCCTGCAGCAACAGTTTTGCCACCGCGCTACCAACGGTTCCCAACCCAAGCAATCCGATACCAAATGGCCTACCATGCGCGCTCATTTTATCACCAGGAATCCATAGATATCTACAGCGTTCTTATTTTGCTACTACCAAACCACCAAGCCCACCTATCGACTAGAAGAAGCTGATAAATCACCCTCTTTTGATTGCCTTCAGCCAACCATTGAGTCAGAATATGAATGTAAGGCCTTGGGATCGATATTTTTCCTTTGGAACCAAGGAGTGCCCCACATGTTCCTGCGATCTTGCCTTCGGTGGACTTATTCAACCCTTGTTTATGTGCTACCAATTTTCTTGCTAGGCCCTTCGGTTTTAGCTCAATCAGGTGGGAGCTCTATGGGCTCTTCAAGTTCTGGTGGTGGATTTGGTGGTGGCTCCTCCATGGGTTCAAGTTCAAGTGGTGGAGGATTTGGTGGTGGCGGAAGTGGAGCGGCTGGATTCATCAACAACGGCGCAGGCAGTTTTACTGGAGGCGGTTTTAGCTTCTCCGGTGGTGGTACTGGTTTTGGTTCAACCTCCAATTCTCGAGGCTCGAGCGGTTTGGGAACCAGCTCGTTTTTAGGCCAATTTATGGCATCGCCGGTGGGGTTAGGGTATGCCAACCAGACTTTCGGGGGAACGCAAACCACCACCTTTGGCCAACCCGTGGTTGGTAGCTCGGGAAGCTCCGCTTCGGGTTCCTCCCGCGGTGGCCGTAGCTCCAGTATGGGAGGAATGGCTGGAAGATCAGGATCTATGGGGAGATCAAGCAGCAGCAGTGGGAGCACTTTTTCGGGAATGAGTGGAGCTACAGGGCGGGTATCGTCTTACATGACCGAACCTGTCTTTGACCTTCCAAGCAAACAAAGCCAAGGCTCTGAGGGCGGTAATCCGGGAATTGTCCCGCCCCGGGTTAAAACCGAAGCTCAAGAAATTCTAGCTAGAAGCCCTCGATTTCAGGGAGATTATGCAGTTACGCTTGAAAGTCGTGGGCCGGCTTTGGTTTTGCGAGGAACGGTGCCTAGCCCGCGTGAAAAGCGAATCGCGGAAACTATTGTCAAGCTCACCCCTGGCGTACGGCAAATAATCAATGAGCTTGAGGTTGCCCAAAATCCAGAATAAGCGGAAGCTTTAGCAATGATGTTAGCCTGCGCGGCATTGCCATGGCTTGACCTTGGTGAGCCGCGCTTTTCTATTTGGATTCGAAAATGACTAGCCCGATCTTTGAAAATAAAATCCAGATTCCAGCCGCACTTTTGTTGATGGCTGAAGACGATGTGATGATCGCCTGCCAGGACATCCAGGAAGGCACCGAAATTGGAGGCCCATCCAATCCCTTTCGGACTCAAAACCGGGTACCTAGCGGTCATAAAGTGGCCCGCCACCGAATTTCAAAAGGTTCGGCGGTTCGTAAATTTGGCCAGGTAATCGGGTTCGCTTCGGAGAATATTGAATCTGGCTGCCACATTCATTCGCATAACCTTGAGGCTGGATCCTTCGCCCGTGAATATCAGTTCGGTGTTGATGCCAAACCAGTTTTGAAAGCCACCGAACCGCGGTATTTTGAAGGTTTCGACCGGGGCGATGGGCGTTATGGGACAAGGAATTACATAGCGATTATCAGTACCGTAAACTGCTCTGCCAGCACTAGCAAATACATTGTCAGGGAATTGGACAAACGGGGAATTCTGGCCAAATATCCAGAAATTGACGGGGTAGTTGCGATCACCCACAAAGCCGGGTGCGCCATGCAATATGGCGGCCCTGACCACTTGCAACTAAATCGGACTTTGGCAGGAATTGCCAATCACCCGAATGTTTCGTCCTACCTTTTGATGGGTCTTGGTTGTGAAACGGGACAAGCCAGTCACCTCATTGAAAACCAGAAACTCATTCAATTAGGTATGCCAGGAAAACAACCTCCCAACCTGCTTCAAATCCAAGACATGGGAGGAATCGCCAAAACGGTAGAGGCCGGGGTCGATGCCGTAATACGACTACTGTCGCAATCAAAAGTCATAAAAAGGACCCGTATTAGCGCTGAAAAACTTATTCTGGCAACGAATTGTGGCGGGTCTGACGGCTATAGCGGAGTCACCGCCAACCCGGCCCTCGGGGTGGCAAGTGACATGCTTGTTGCCCAAGGAGGCACCACGGTTTTAGCTGAAACGACAGAAATTTATGGAGCAGAACATCTTTTGACTCGCCGGGCGGTCACCCGGGAAGTTGGGGAAAAATTGCTGGAACGGATTCGCTGGTGGGAATGGTACACCGGAATTTTCGGGGCCCAAATTAACAACAATCCATCGCCAGGAAATAAAGCTGGCGGCTTGACAACCATTTACGAAAAATCGCTGGGAGCAGTGGCCAAAGCTGGGACCAGCCCTCTTGTTGATGTGGTTTTGTATGCAGAGCCCATCAAGGCCAAAGGCTTTGTGGTCATGGATACCCCGGGATATGACCCGGTAAGTATGACGGGATTGGCTGCCGGTGGCGCGAATGTTGGTGTGTTCACAACGGGCCGAGGTTCGGTTTTTGGATGTAAGCCTATGCCATGCATCAAGGTGGCCACTAACACCCCCATGTATCAGCGCATGATTGCAGACATGGATATTGATGCAGGAACGATTCTGGCCGGGGAAACCATTCAAAAGGTTGGGGCAGTTATATTTGAGGAAATTTTAGCTGTAGCCAGTGGCAAAAAAACAAAAAGCGAATTATCGGGAGTTGGAGATGAGGAATTCGCTCCTTGGAGTATTGGCCCCACCCTCTGACACTTACACGGAATTCGTCCATGAACCAGAATACCGCCCAATCCAAGAATAACCCACCAAATGATCCGGGAAAAAGCATTCTAAAGCCCCAGCGTTGGGGTAAGGTCGTGCGCCAAGATGACCCTGAGGCAAAAGCTTTTCTGCAAGGCCCCCAGCGTCGCCTTTCAGAACTTTGGCAAGCATTTCGCATGTTCTGGGAATATATCTGGGGATTTCGAACCCTTCACTTTGTTGGCCCCTGCGTTACAGTTTTTGGTTCCGCCCGTTTCCCACCTGGAAGCAAGTGGTATCAATTAGGAGTTGAAGTTGGTGCCGCCCTTGCAAATGCGGGTTTTACCGTAATGACCGGAGGCGGGCCAGGAATCATGGAAGCCGTCAACAAAGGGGCAAAGGAAGCAGGTGGCAAATCTATCGGCTGTAACATCCTTTTACCTAAAGAACAGGCCCCGAATCCCTACTTGGACCAGTTCATAGATTTTGAATATTTCTCGGTTCGCAAAACCATGCTGATCAAATACTCCTATGCTTTTTTCGTGTTGCCAGGAGGCCTTGGCACCTTGGACGAGCTTTTTGAAATCACCACCCTTGTCCAAACTGGTAAGGTCAAAGAGTTTCCAGTCATCTTGATGGGTGTTGAATTTTGGCAACCGCTGATTGATTTCATGCGGGATAGACTGATCCCAGAAGGCACGATTGATT
>CAIWHS010000494.1 GCA_903912515.1 uncultured Planctomycetaceae bacterium | reverse complement strand
TCTCAAGAAGACCTGCTAAAAGCGCCTCCCGGAAGGCGCTGGTATCCAGTTATCGATTACAGCAGGTGCACCAACTGCCTCGAATGCCTCGATTTCTGCCTGTTTGGAGTCTATGGCACAGACGGCGAAAATCGCATCACAGTGGAAAGCCAAGACAACTGCAAAAAAGGTTGCCCGGCCTGTAGCCGCGTCTGCCCCCATCAGGCGATCATGTTTCCCGAGTACAAAACAGCGGCCATCGCAGGCGCACCAGTCGGAGCGATAGGCGGTTTGAAGATCGACTTATCTAAACTGTTCGGCGGCGGCCTAGGCGGCGGTGGCGATGCCATCGTTCTTGCAGCCCAGGAAAGAGACCGCGAATTGGTTAGGGATGGCCGTGATGCAGTCGGCATGGCGGTGGGTGTGCCCAAGCGCCAAACTGGCAAAATGGTTGAGCCGCGTGACGAACTGGATGACCTGGTCGATGCCATCGACAACCTTGATATTTAAACGACAACTGACCGGGTGAACCCATGCTTGCGAAACTGGCTTACCGCGCTGCTACCGAATTGAAACCGCGAATCGCGGCCAAAGCGGCGCATCTATGGGTTTTTAAGGGAATGCTGGCGGTTAACGCCTACCGCAGCAGGCTCAAGAAGAAAGATCTTTACCCACCGTTCATGTTTGTGGCCCTCACCAACACCTGCAACCTCCGTTGCCAGGGCTGTTGGGTGGAAAAAGAGGGGGAGGCCTACCACCTACCTTCAACCGACCTCGACAATATCATCACATCCGGCAAAAGGATGAGCGCGTATTACTACACGCTGCTGGGCGGCGAGCCCTACATGTATAAAGGCATTTGGGATGTTTTTAATCGCCACAAAGACTGCTATTTCCAGACAATTACCAACGGCATGCTATTCACCGAACGCAATGCCGACAGGGTTGCTGAGGCGGGAAACATCACGCCACTCATTTCCATCGACGGTGCCGCACTCAATAACGACACCCGCCGCGGCGAAGGGGTGCACGAATCCGCCCTGCGGGGAATGGAACGCCTGAAGGAAAGAGGCGTCCTGTTCGGCACAGCCTGCACTATCACGAAACAAAACCTGGACGAGGTGCTTTGCGACAAGTACCTGCAAGATATGATAGCCCGTGGTTGCATGTACATCTGGTACTATGTTTACCGGCCTGTGGGAGAAGATCCCCATCCTGAATATTGCCTTAGCACAGATGACTTGGTTGAGGCACGACGCAGACTGGTCGCATTGCGCCACAAGCATCCCATCATAATTATCGATAGTTACTGGACTGCTGAAGGCGAGGCGTTTTGCCCTGCAGCTATGGGAATGGGCTTCCATATCGGGCCGCGTGGCAGCATTGAAATCTGCCCGCCACTCAGTTTCGCCACCAACACCACCAGTGACAACAATGGCGATTTGGTCAAGACCATCCGAGAAAGCAAATTCCTCAATGGCTTCAAAGATTTCGTGAAGGTGCGAACCAAAGGTTGCGTCATCCTTGAAAACCCACAAGAGTTAGTGCAATACATTCAGGGCCACGGGGCAAAAGACTATTCCACGCGGGATGCCTTCAAGGAATTCGACGGCATTACCCCACGCCACAGCCAGCATTTACCGGGCCGGGAAATCCCCGAGAGCTCGTGGGTTTATTGGTTTTTGAAGAAAAATGTGTTTTTTGGCATGGGGGCACTTTAAGCCACCCAAGGTTGAACCCCTTCCCTGCACCTTGCTTTGTTACACCTTGATATATACGCCATTCTTTTGCAGGTTCCTCAGAATTAGCCAGCAAATACCAGTTTCAAGCCCCCAGCCGGAAAGAGCAAACCAGGCTGGGGAATCCTTGGGAACCCAAGGGCGAATCGCATCCTCTAATAAACCCAATATGATATAGGCCAAAAGGGCGTTGCTCCCCAGAGTGTCCAAGGCTCCCCAACGCAACTTCCAACGGTCGCACAAAACCACAAAAATTCCCATGGTGGCCATGGCGAATCCGGCTGCAAATAACAGGTAAGTCACACTGCCGGTGCGTTGGCTCATCGTCCAGT
>CAIWHS010000493.1 GCA_903912515.1 uncultured Planctomycetaceae bacterium | reverse complement strand
CCTTACCAATTTAAATGGCAAGTAAATCATGGGCATCCGCAGCCACATGAGCTGGCTGGTGAGGATACGGAGATACTGGAATAGCCGCAGGATTGGTAGTGCCTTGGTTTGCAGAAAGCTGGGCTCACCGTGCTTCCGCAATAGTATTTTTGGTGGCAGCAGCAACCCGCCAGCCCCATGGTGCCTGCGAATACCGCCAGAGCGGCGCCGAAGCTTTTTATGTTCATGGCAAGATCTCCATTGGGATGTGACATCCAATGGTTGCCCATAGGCAGCAAGGGGCAAGAGAATTAGCAAAAAAACAAAACAGGCCAACGGTCATGGGGGGTCCCATACCGTATGGCCTGCTTAATAGTTAAAACCAGAAAGTGATCTAGGCTATTTGGATCAACCTTGCGGAGCAGGCATGCAACCGGGAGGGCATGCCCCTCCGGAAATAGCCATGGGAGCCGGGGCTGCGTAAGTTTGAGGGGCAGAGTAAATTGGAGATGCATAACCTGCTGCAGCCACAGGTGCAGTGTATGCAGGGCCAGCAGCATAAACGGGGGCCGGGTAGACCGGTGCGGCTGCCAGTGGCGGCTGGCTGTTGTGGCTGGGACTGAACATGTTTTTGAGCCGGGCACAAAAACCTGTGTTTGCACTGGCGCTTGCAGATGAGCTGCCACTGGTGCTTTGGCAGCCAGTGAGCACCGAAGTAATTCCAACCAGCATTAAACCGAACAAAATCCGACGCATAGTATTGCTCCTCGCGATAGGTGTCGATTCGGAACAAGTCGACTCGCCATGGAGTGGAATAGCCGATCGATTCTCCAACAGGCCCATCCAACCGAAGTTCACCGTGGGGGAGAAGAGCGAACAAAGGTTGTTTGGGGAAAAAAGATTGAATAGGTTGGGGAAATTCCGGGGTTGGGGGCCGTGCCGGGTTTGGCAGAGTTGACTAGTTAAACGGGAAGAATGAATGAGCGCAGTTGGCGCTGTCTGCTGAGAATTCCAACTGGGATGATAAATTAGGGCTGGATAAGTCGGCGATTCTTTTGATATAAAATTATATCTAATTGGCGCCCTGTCAGTTTGGTAGAAGCCACTTACTGAATTTGAAAAGACTCTCATCAATTGTTCGATTTATTTGACTTGGATTATCCTTGCAAAGATTTTCGTGAAGACTTTTTGGCGGAGCGATAGCCTTAGGTAAAATTAGGCAAGACAACCCTGTTCCCTGCAAATGATTTGGATTACATTATCTGTTCCCCAGAGATGGCCAAATCAGGCCCAGAATAGAATTTAAGGAGGATGAGAACCGTGCGAGGGATTCATAGCCCGTTGGCTGGAGCGCTTCTCCTTCTTGCATCATTTCCCATTTTGGCCGGCGACTGGTCCAATTGGCGTGGCCCATTAGGTACGGGGGTAAGTACAGAGAAGAATCTTCCTTCGAGGTGGTCTCCAGATCCTTCCAAGGCTGACAACAATCTTGTTTGGCGCGCACCCTATGGAGGGCGGACCACTCCAATCGTTCAGCAAGGCCGTTTGTACATGATTGGCCGGGACGGGGAGGGTATTTCAGAGCAGGAGAGAGTGCTTTGCTTTGATGCCAACACCGGGAAGTTGGTGGCGGAGCATCGGTTCAATGTGTTTCACACGGACATTGTGTCGGTCCGATTGGGTTGGACCAATTTGGTGGGCGACCCGGAGACGGGAAACATTTATGCCCATGGAACTCAAGGGCTTTTGTTCTGCTTTGACAAAGACTTGAAAGTGGTGTGGCAAAAGAGCCTCACTGAAGAATTTGGCCGGGTAAGTGGGTATGGAGGCCGGGTTACTAGTCCGATTGTGGATGAGGATCTGGTGATCATCGGTTTTCTCAACGCTTCTTGGGGTGATCAGGCAATTGGCCGGAACCGGTTTTTGGCCATGAAGAAAAAAACAGGTGAGATCGTTTGGTGGTCGAGCACAGGGATTCAGCCTAAGGACACCTACTATTCGACCCCTGTGGTTGGAATGATCCATGGGCAGCGAACTATGGTTTCTGGTGGTGGTGATGGTGGTGTGCATGCATTTCAGGTTCGTACCGGGAAGAGATTGTGGAGTTATTTGATTGGTCCGGGTTCGATCAATTGCTCGCCGGTTTTGAATGGGGACTTGGTCTATATAGGCCAGGGTGAGGAAAACGATGGAGAAAACACTCAAGGCCGTGTGGTTTGCCTGGACGGTTCCAAGGTGGTTGACGGCAAGCCTGCGCTTGTTTGGAAGGTGGACGGGATCAAGGTGAAGTTTGCCAGCCCTGTTTTGGATGGCGACAACTTATACCTTTGTGGTGATACCGGGCAGCTTTATTGTCTGGATGCCAAAACTGGCAAGCAGAAGTGGGACTATCTTTACGGCAAAAACACAAAGGGTAGTCCTGTTTTGGCCGATGGCAAGCTTTATTTGGCAGAGGTTAATAGCAAGTTTCATATTTTGAAACCGACCGAAACCGGAATTGAAAAACTTCACACCCAGTTTTTCAGGAGTAAAAACGGTACGGAAGAAATTGAAATTAATGGCAGCCCGGCCATTTCTAATGGCCGCATTTATTTCATGACCGGAAGCGATTTGTTTTGCATCG
The DNA here is from genome assembly GCA_903912515.1 of uncultured Planctomycetaceae bacterium. GTDB lineage: Bacteria > Planctomycetota > Planctomycetia > Gemmatales > Gemmataceae > UBA6894. Next base: position 3,453 of record CAIWHS010000493.1, on the reverse strand, counting down.
GGTCGAAGGATCCTTCAAATTCCGAAACCGATGCGGCTACACAAAAGGAACCGGCTGCTGGAGAAGTGGCGCAAATAGCGCTTTTCCCGGCTGATGTAGCTGTCAAACCTGGCACACCTTTAAAACTCGAACTTCGCGGATTTGATGCCGGCGGGCGTTTTGTTCGGACCATAGAAGATGGTGAGTGGTCTTTGGCTGGCCAGCGTCCCCCCGAGGGGGTGATTCCAGCGCCAAGTGCTGCGCCAGCGGTGCCGCCGCCGGCTCTAGCGGCAGTTTTGGAAGGGGCTGGCGAATCTCGGCTTTTGAAGGTTGCCCCCGCTCCACCTGCCCAATTTGGGCGCGTGGTGGCAAAATTTGGGAAGTTGAGCTGTGAGGCTCGTGTGAGGGTAGTGCCCAACCTGCCATACAAACCCAACTTTGCCAATATTCCGGACGGTCGTACTCCGGGAGGTTGGATCAATTGCGCAGGGAAATATGCCATGGTGCCCTACGAGGGGCGTAAGGTTTTAAAGAAGCTGGCAGTAAACCCAAGCCCATTGGTTTCGAGGGCTAATGCTTACATTACCCTGCCGGATGCCAAGAACTACACGATTGAATCGGATGTTCTTGGGACCAAGGTGCGGGACGACCTTCCCGATATGGGGTTGATCGCCAACCGATACACTTTGATGCTTGCAGGAAACACCCAACAGTTGCGTTTGGTCAGTTGGGATGCATTGCCACGGGTAGACAAAAGCATCGCTTTTCCTTGGAAACAAGGTGTTTGGTACCGGATGAAGCTGACTAGCCAAATGGATGGAACCGCCTTGCTGGTGCGTGGCAAGGTTTGGCCAAGGGAAGCGATTGAACCCGATGCTTGGACCGTAGAGTTCAGGGATACCGTACCGAATAGTGAAGGATCGGCGGCAATTTATGCCAATGCCACCGGCATTTTGGAAGGCAAGGTTGGGTGCGAGGTACTTTTTGAGAATGTGAATATCAGCCCCAACAAGACACCCTGACGAGTCCTTTTTGATATAACCTTTTCAAATCCATCAAGGGGGGCCTTGTGTCCCCACAGGAAGGTAAGGGAATAGCCCATGTCTGCTAGCAAGAATGGAATCCGTCGCCTTGCAGCATTTGCCGGAACCGTGGCAATTGTTGGCGGTGCGCTTTTTACTCTATTTCAAACAACGAAGGCCCGTGAGGATGGGGTGTCTTTGGGGAATCGTGATTGGCCGCTTTTTGGTGGCACGGTTCAACGCAACCTCGTGAATCTTCAAGAGGCAGGTCTTCCAGCAACTTGGAGTATTGAACAAGGCAAGGAAAAGAACCTCGTGTGGAGCGTCGCCCTTGGTAGCAAGGCTTATGGTGGACCTGTAGTTTCGGGCGGAAAAATTTATATTGGCACGAACAACGACTTCCCCCGTGACCCCAAGGTGGCTGGGGATCGGGGAATTTTGTTGTGCCTAGATCAGGCAACCGGGGAGCTTATATGGCAATCGGTTCATGACAAATTGCCTGCAGGGCGCGTGAATGACTGGCCCCGTGAGGGCATCTGCTCCTCGCCTGTGGTTGAAGGTAAGCGGATTTGGTACATATCGAACCGATGCGAGGTTATTTGCGCCGATGCCGCAGGCATGACCGATGGCAAGAATGACGGCGTTCAAGATGAGAAGCTGACAGGCCCAAAGGATGCGGACATTCTTTGGCGCGTGGACATGATTGGCCAATTGAATGTCTTTCCGCACAATTTGGCAACTTGCTCGCCTTTGATTGTGGGTGACACCTTGTTCGTGATCACCAGCAATGGTGTTGACGAGGGGCATATCAATATCCCCCAACCCGGTGCTCCCAGCTTTTTGGCGATGGACAAGAATACTGGCAAAGTTCTTTGGTCGAGCAACTTGCCGAGCGCAAGCCTGGTGGAAGCCCGGAAGAAGGGCGGTAACGATGTGGATATCAAAAAGCTGGTTGATGAAGGCAAGCTTTTGATGCACGGTCAGTGGTCAAACCCTGTGTATGCCGAGCCAAACGGTAAAGCGATGATCATTTTTCCTGGTGGGGACGGCTGGATTTATTCTTTTGCCCCCAATACCGGCGAACTGTTGTGGAAGTTTGACTGCAATCCGAAGAAATCGGAATACAAGTTGGGTGGCAAGGGCACCCGGAACGATTTCGTGAGCACCCCGGTAGTTTGGGAAAATAAACTATATATCGGTGTTGGGCAGGACCCTGAGCATGACAAGGGCGTTGGCCACTTGTGGTGCATTGACATCACCAAAACGCCAGAGAATGCCGCCAAGGATTTGTCGCCGAAGGGCGACAATTTTGACCCGAAAGCACCAGATAATGCCGGATCCGCTTTAGTTTGGCATTATGGCGGTTTGGCGAAAGAAGACGATTACGAGCGCAACTATTATTTTGGCCGAACCATGAGCACTGTGGCAGTCCATGATGGTTTGCTTTACACCTCGGAATATGATGGCTGGGTGCATTGCATCGATGCTCGTACGGGCAAAAAATATTGGGATCACGACATGGGTGCTGACACCTGGTCGAGCACCTATTGGGTCGATGGCCGGATTTTGATTGGAAACGAGGCTGGCAAATTGCACCAATTTGCGCATGGCAAGGAAAAGAAGTTGCTTGGTGTGGTTGATATGAAGGCTAAAATTAGGGCTACACCTGTTGCAACTAATGGCCGGGTATTCATGATCACCGAAAACCCTTGCCGGCTCTTTTGTGTTGGAGCCAAGTGATGCTGAGTTCTACTTTGAGGGTAATTACGCTATTTACCACAGTGATGATTTTGCTGTTGGGCGCTTCAGCGGTCCAAGCACAGAGCCAAGGCGTTGACAGTTGGCCCATGCTTGGTGGGACAATCCACCGGAACATGGTCAACACCCAAGCCAAGGGATTGCCTGCTGAGTGGAGTATCAAGAAGGCTGCCCCTAAGAATGTGCTTTGGCGTGCGGAGTTGGGAACAACCACCTATGGTGGGGTGGCTGTGGCAGGCGGCAAGATTTATGTTGGAACCAATAATGACCGCCCCCGAGATGCATCCCAAGCGGGAGATAAGGGGGCGCTTTACTGTCTGAGGGCCTCAGACGGTGCGTTTCTATGGCAGAACCTTCACGAAAAGTTGCCTGAACCTGACAAAAATGACTGGCCCAAGCAAGGAGTTGCAAGCACTCCGGCAGTGGTAGGAGACCGGCTGTATTACATTTCAAACCGGGCTGAGTTGGTTTGCATAGATGTTGCCGGTGATGAAAAAACAGGTAAAGCCAAGGAAGTTTGGAAACTGGACTTGGTTTCCGAATTAAAGGTTTTCCCATGCTTTTTAGCCATTGGCTCCCCGTTGGTGATGGGAGACATGGTTTTTGTGGTAACAGGACATGGCGTTGATCCGGAGACACACAAAGTCCCTGAGCCAAGCGCTCCCAGTTTTGTCGCGGTGAACCGCAACACTGG
>CAIWHS010000492.1 GCA_903912515.1 uncultured Planctomycetaceae bacterium | reverse complement strand
CAATTTTCCTATGCCCACCAGGGGTTTTCGATGCTGGAATCGTTCCATCATCCACCCATCGTTTCACCGTGGATTGGTGTACCTGCAAAATGTCCGCAGCTTGGAGCGGTGATAAATAGGTTGATTCAGGCATGGACACCCCCTCTGCAAATCGTTCTTTCATATTAGCAAATCGTTCCGGCCAAATAATGAACAAAATTAAATCATTCAAAACGACCATTTTTAAGCCCAAAAAAACTAAATTACCTCGAAATCACTTAAGCCCCTTGACAGCGAATCGTTCATTTCGTTCACTATGGGTATGGATCAAAACTCGTTTAAACGACTTTTTCGTCCAGCAAGGCCTTATCGGAAATTTCCGGATATCTTCAATTTCAATCGGAGAGATGGCACCATGGTTCAGCAGGTCCCGGCCAAGCCTATCACCACCAAGCCAACCCCTCAGCAGCGCGAGAATGCCGGGGGTATCTACTTCGTCATCCATCCAAGCTTCAGTAAATCGAATGCGGTCCGCATCTATGGCCCAGAGGCAGAACTGCCCGATTGGTCTGGTTCATACATGCCCGACGAGGTGACCAGAGACTTCTCGCGACGCATGCATTTTGCAGCATGGCGCATGAGTCGCTGCAAAGACCAAGCTTCGATGTCTCACTGGAAAAGCCATTACCTCAACATGCGTGACCAAGTGGTTTTGGGAAATCGCAAGCTGGTTTTTCGGGCTATTCGCCGCTGGATGCCACCCGCAAGCTTTGCTGACGACATGACCAGCGATTGCCAAATCGTCCTCATCCAGTCTGTAGCGGCCTACAACCCTTGGATGGGAATTCGCTTCAGTACTTACGCTTACACCTGCCTCATGCGCGCCCTTTCGCGCCTTTCCCAGAAAATGCAAGCCGACAAGCTCAACCGTAGTGTGCCCCTTGAGACGCTCGCTGGCACCCAGTTCGATCCTTTTAGCATGGACCCAGACGCCGCTTCTTCGCTCCGCCTAGAAGAGTTTTTGGGTGATGGCTGTACCATTCTTTCCCCACGCGAGAAATTAGTACTGATCCAGCGCTTTTGCCTCGACGAAAAGCAAATTCCGGGAACCTTGGAGCAGGTTGGCAAAAAGTTGGGCCTGTCCAAAGAGCGTGTTCGTCAAGTCCAGGCTCGGGCTCTCGACAAACTAAGGGCTGTTCTGGCCTAACCAAAAAACCCCCTAATTTTTACCTTATTCACTGTCATTCAAGGCCACCCTATGTAAGGTGGCCTTCTTTTTTTGCAGTTTCCAAACCAATAGCATTATTTCTTGCGGAATTTCCTTGGACTGAACGCAAGTCCAAGGCTAGCATGGCAGTTCGATCACCCGAAGGGACGGTCCGCTGACCTGTCCTAGCCCTCCCAGGCGAGCCGGGCATTGTCTTGGCCTTGTTGAATAATTTACGGAGTCATTCATGACCTCTCATGCAGACGCGCAAGCGACATCCGGCAAGGATGCCGTCAGCTCCAACGACTGGAGCTTGTTTATCGCCAGTTTCATGGCACTAATCGCCGCTGGCATTGGCTTCTCGGTGCGAGGTGCCATTCTAGGCAACTGGGCACAGCAATACGGCTTCACCCAATCCGAGCTAGGAACCATCACCGGTGGCGGTCTGGCTGGCTTCGGTGTGACCATTATCGTGCTTTCTTTCGTTGCCGACAAAATCGGCTACGGCCCATTGATGGTCCTTGGTTTTCTGTTTCATCTGTCCAGCGCCCTCGTCACCTTCTTGGCCACACCCATTTTTGACCAATACGGTAAAGATGGCGCCTATTGGTGCCTGAATATCAGCACCTGGCTATTCGCCTTGGGCAACGGTACCTGCGAGGCGGTGATCAATCCCCTCACTGCGACCCTATTCCCTAAGAACAAAACTCATTGGCTGAACATCCTGCACGCTGGATGGCCGGGCGGCCTCATCTTGGGTGCCTTACTTGGTCTCGTTTTTGAAGGCATTGGTGGCGTGCGCTGGGAAATTCAACTGGCAACCTTCCTAGTCCCCACAATTATTTATGGCGCCCTCATGCTGGGCAAAAAATTCCCCAAATCCGAAGCCAGTGTTTCGGGTGTGGAAATCGGCACGATGCTCGCACAATTTGCTGCTCCTGTCCTTCTGTTCCTCGTCTTCCTGCATGCACTGGTTGGCTATGTGGAACTGGGTACCGATAGCTGGATCACCAATATCACCGGCCGCATTCTTGAGAGCAAAAGCGCCGGGCTTTGGCTGTTCATTTGGACTTCGGGCCTGATGTTTGTTTTGCGCTTCTTCGCTGGCCCGATTGTTCACCGCATCAACCCATTGGGCCTGCTCTTCATCAGTGCCATCTGCGGCACCATTGGCCTCTACCTTCTGGGAACCACCACTTCCCTTGCCATGTGCGTGATTGCCGCAACCATTTACGGATTGGGCAAAACCTTTTACTGGCCCACCATGCTGGGAGTCGCCAGCGAGCGTTTCCCCAAGGGAGGCGCTCTGGTACTTGGCATCATGGGTGGCGTGGGCATGCTCTCCGCCGGCCTGCTTGGTGGCCCAATCATTGGCTACAACCAGGATTACTACGCCAGCCAGAATCTGAAAGAATCTAATAAGGATGCTTATGGCCGCTTCAAGGCTGCCACTCCAGGTGCACCTTATTCTTTCCTTCCTGCTATCGCTGGCCTAGATGGTTCCAAAGTGGCAGTTCTGGAAGATTTCGAAAAGAAACCAGATGCCAAGCTGGGCATTGAGGCCGACCTCGAGCTTGCCAAGAGCCAAAAAGATCAGGAAAAGAACAAAGGATTGGTGGACGAACTCACCAAGCTCAATGACTGGTGGAATAAGGAAGAAAAACCCCATGCAGCAACAGACCTGAAGGATGTCGTAAAGGCTCGCATGGCTGGCGGCCAAAACGCTCTCTTGGTCACCGCCCTGGTGCCTGCCACTATGGCGATTGGCTACCTTCTGTTGTTGCTTTATTTCCGCGCCACGGGCGGCTACAAGCAGGAGCACATCGGCCACTAATCAGTTAATAGCCTCCATAAAAAGCAAAAGCCCCGCTCTTTTCAAGGTGGGGCTTTTGCTTTTTACAATTCAATTCTTTCATCCCTCACACTTCTCCCGCCAAAGGGCTATCCCTGCGCAGGCCAAAGCCATCATTGTTGAAGCATTTCGCCAAGGCAGCAGCCATACTCGTTCCATTAATCCTTTGGGGGGCGCCCCTAGTTCCAGCAAAAGTGTTTCGGTTGCTCTTGCATCCAAAGGGGTATCTATCAAATAGCCACCAGTGCGCCCTGCCAAATCTTCCAGTAATTGTCCAGCCGCTTGGCGAGTGGCGAAGGGTGACCGTGTGCCTGGCACCCGCAAAACCACTAATTTCACCCCCAAGCCTGCAGCCATTTGCGCGGCCTGTCGAGGAGTAAAATCGCCAGCCTCCCCAGTGGCGATAGCGTTGTGTTCACCGTCAGTCACCAGCATTAAAACCCGGTTCGCATCTTGCAAACCGGTATCCTTTGAGTCGGCAAAAGCTTCCAAACCCACCACCAAGGCATCTCCCAAGTGGGTCGAGGTGTCTCCAGGAATCTGACTGGGCTTCAACCCTCCAAGGGTATCGATCAGGGCACGCGGAGAAGTGCCTGCTGGTAACACCCAGTTGGCTTGCCGGGCAAATAAAACTAAACCGGTGCCCCAGCTACGGTGGTTTGGCAAAGCGTCTAGCCTGTCCATCACCTGCCCAATTGAATGCGAGGCGGTCGACCATCGGGTAGCCCCAGGGTCGGCAGTTAGTTCCATTCCCTCAGCAGCCAGGGGGTCTTGCATACTTCCGGAGGAATCCAGAACCACCAAAAGGGTACCGGAACGATTCACCGCAGAAACTTGGGGCTTGGGCCCTGCTAGTGCGATCAAAAAAAGGCAAACAGAAGCGGTCCACCACCAAAAGGAAGCTGGCTTCCGCTCATTCTCCAATTGGATGTCCGGACTAAGCGGTAAAACAACTCGCAACCTCGGCCTTTCCAACCGGATCGTTGCCGGCCAAGGCGCTAGAGGGAGAAGCAAAAGAAACCACCAATGTTCAAATGTAGGCATTGCTTTATGCTACCCGGGCTTTGCCTCTAGCAAACGCTCATTCAACCCCAATCATCACGCCTTAAATTACCCAAACCCTGCTTTTTACAGGTTTTACTGGAAGGACCCAACCGTTACCTCCTTGCCGTTGACACCCCTCTTGCGGGGGCCTTACCCTTGACCCTCCATGGAGCTTGCTGGCCAATTTTGTCCGGTTTTGCCCAAAGAATAATTCAACCCGCACGGTCAGGAAGCACGGCGTGAGCGAACAAGGCGACAGTCTGGAAGCGGTCCGCAGGGAAAAATTGCGAGCAATCGAGGCTTTGGGAATCGATCCCTGGGGAGAGCGCTTCGATAATCATCACCCAATTGACAAGGTGCGCAACCTTCCGGTCGATCCCGCCAATCCCGAGCATCGCCACCCAACCCGCATCGCCGGCCGCATCGTGCTGCGTCGCGTCATGGGCAATGTGCATTTTCTCGACATACTGGATGCCACCGGCCGAGTGCAGGTGATGATCGGCAAAAAACAGGTGGGCGAAACTGGCTGGAAGCTCGCGGGCCTGCTCGACCTCGGCGACCTACTTGGGATCGACGGGGCTTTTGGATTGACCAAGACGGGTGAAAAGACAGTTTTTGCCACCGCAATCACCATTCTAGGCAAGTCCATTCTTCCCCACCCCGACAAACACTCGGGCATGGTGGACACTGAATTTCGACTGCGCCACCGTTATCTGGATCTCACCTACCACCCTGAGGTGATGGATCGGGCCCAAAAGCGCGTGCGCATGATCCGCACTATACGGCACTATTTTGAGGGCCACGGCTTTCTGGAAGTGGAGACCCCCACACTCCATTCAGTTGCAGGTGGTGCTGCCGCCAAACCGTTCGAAACCCACCACAAGGCACTCGACATTCCGTTGGTACTGCGCATTGCGCTTGAGCTTCCCCTCAAGCGTTTGCTGGTAGGTGGCATGGAAAAGGTTTACGAGATTGGTCGTGTCTTCCGCAACGAGGGAATAAGCCAGCGACATAACCCTGAATTCACGATGATGGAGTTGTACCAGGCTTATTCCGACTACCGCGGCATGATGGACTTGGTCGAGGGTATGGTCTGCGCTTGCGCCAAGGAATTACATGGCGACACCCAGGTTCCCTATGCCGGTGGCGTCATCGACTTTACCCCGCCATGGCGACGGGTCACCTACGCGGAACTTCTGAAGGAACACGCAGGTGCGGATATGGACGACCCCGATTCGCTGCGGGCTGCAGCGGAACGGCACCGTTTGCCCACCAAAGGCAAAGATCCCGATGTGATTGCCCAAGACCTTTTCGAGAATGTCTGCGAGCCCCACCTGGAGGGCCCGATTTTTGTGCACGATTACCCGGCAAGCCTTTGCCCGCTCACCAAGCGCAAGCGCGGTAACCCCAAGGTGGCCGAGCGTTTCGAACTCTACATTCGCAAGATGGAACTGGCCAACGCTTACACCGAACTCAGCGACCCCATCCTGCAGGAACAAACCTTCCGGCAACAACTGGCAGGATTGCCAGCCGATGAGTCGATGGCCCGGATGGATGAGGATTTCATCACCGCCTTGAGCCATGGCATGCCTCCAGCCGGCGGTTTGGGTGTGGGAATCGACAGGCTGGCCATGCTACTTACAGATACCACAAGTATCCGTGATGTAATTCTTTTCCCACTCCTGCGGCCGCACCATCACAAGCCAACCAGCTCTGGCGATAGCCCGGCAGAACCAACCCAAGACAAACAAGCCTAAGGGGCCTCATCCATGTACAAGTTGGTCCTTTGCTGGCGATATTTGAAGACTCGCTACCTCGCGCTCGTGTGCGTTGTCAGCGTCATGCTGGGCGTCGCAACCCTCATCGTCGTCAACAGCGTGATGGGCGGGTTCAGTGCCAAGCTGCGTGACCGACTTCATGGCCTTTTGTCAGATGTGATGATCGAAGCTTATGACTACGACGGCTTTGCCGACCCTGAGGGCAAAATGGCCGCGATCCGCAAGGATCCCTATTTGTCGGAACAGGTTGAGGCCATGACGCCCACCCTTGAAATCTTTGCCATGCTGCAGTTCTCTTACCGTGATATGCCCATCACCAAACCCATCCGTTTGGTGGGTATCAATCCGGCGGAGCGGGCGGTTGTGGGCGGCTTTGCCGAGCACCTGGTTGATCCGAAGAGGCGAACAAATCCCACCTTTGATTTGGACGATACTGCCAAGGCCCGCCTCGAACAGACCAAAAGGCCTGAGCCATTGGTTTTCCAGCCCATATTAAAGCCCGATGAGGCACCACCACCCGACCCGGTGGACAGCAAACCCCACCAACCAGTCAGCGCCATTTTGGGTTATGCCATCGCTCATTTCCGCGACCGCGAGGCTCGTGATGAAGATGGCACCCTGCATGACCGCCGAACGCTGCAACCGGGCGACGAGGTCGTGCTCACGACTGTTTCAAGCGCAAAAATGGCACCAGTATTCGACCGTTTTGTCATCGCTGATTATTTCAAATCTGAGATGAGCGAATACGACTCGCAATATGTGTTTGTGCCGCTAGAGCATCTACAAAAATTGCGCACCATGGAGGGCAAGGTAACCTCCATACAGATTCGCTTGAAAAATTATGATGAGGCCCCCAAAGTGGTGGCCCGACTTAAGGAGATGTTCCGTCGCCAACCGGTCGATGTCCAAACTTGGGAGGACAAGCAGGGGAATGTTTTGGCCGCCATCCGGACCGAGAAAGGCATTCTCAACATCTTGCTGTTCAT
>CAIWHS010000491.1 GCA_903912515.1 uncultured Planctomycetaceae bacterium | reverse complement strand
TGAAGTTCAGGTGCACGCGCACATCACGCTGGCCCAAATCCAACGAGCCGCCCAGGAACCCAGCGCAAATTTTCCCGCGGTAACCTTTACCAATTCTCGTGAATCCAACGACCGAATCGCGGTAGAAGCATCGACCAAGATCTCGGGTGTTCCCGAAAGATCCGGAATCACCACATCGTCGGTGACGGATGGCAGGGCGTTGGTGCTCCAGTTTTTGGCATCGTTCCAATTGAAGGTGCCCGCCTCGCCATCCCAGATGAGGGTGGCAGGGTTGATGCGGTCTTCCAGTTTTTCGAGGTTCAGCGTGGTCCTTTTTTTGGTCGCTTTCACAGTCGCTTGACGGGCCATGAATCTTCTCCTGGTGTGCAGAACTAAGGTGGTAAATGGTTAAACGCTTGGCGGTGCCCTAACCCGATGGGCAAGAGGACTGATCCAACCCCAAGGGGTCCTTTAAAATGGACGGCAGCAACACGGAACTGGGCATGAAATAGTCCCAAGGGGAATTCAAACCGGGTGAAGCGCAGGTAGGCGGGTGCGGAAAAAATCCGCTTTCTAAAAGACGGAAAGCCCGGGGAAACGGGACATGAGATTTCAAAAATTTTCAGAATGCTGAAAGAAAATCCCTAGTAAGGTGCCCAAGGAATAATAAAGTTTAGGGGACATGGTTAATTTGGGATGACCCCAGGTCGTCTGGTTAAGAATTCACAATCGATAAAAGATTTGCATATATAAATTTTTGATATCATTCGGTCTGTTGCTTGGTAGCTATGCGAGTCGCCAGTAGAGGAGGTAGCCATGCCACCAGTGGAAATACTGAAAGACCCGGGTGCCGGCGGTGCGGTTGTTTTTGAAAACCGGTGGAAACGGTTCGAGTCGTATCTGATTCTGCTGGCCACGGTGCAATTGAGGCGGGAATCGGCAAAAGTTCCTTTGCTGGCCAAGGTGGATCCGGAAGATCTGGTCCAGGAAGTGATGCTCAGTGCCTGGCAGCACCAGAATCGTTTCCAGGGGACTACCGAGGCGGAGTGGCTGGCCTGGTTGCGGGTGATTCTGGCGAATGTGCTGACCGACCAGGTCCGCGCCTATCTATCCGACAAGCGGGATGTCTGTCTGGAAATCCGCATCAATCTGGACCGGACCTCCGGCAATCTGGAGGGACTGCTGGCCGCCAGGAACGGTGCCACCCCCCTGACCCGGATGGCCAGGGAGCAGGAACTGGAACGCGTCTGCGCCGCCATCCTGCAACTGAATGGGGATGCCAAAACCGTGATCATGGCCCGTCATCTTGAAGGCATGACTCTTCATGAGATTGCGCTGCGAATGGGTAAAAATAGGGATGCGGTAGCCAAAATCTGGGCAAGGGGGTTGGTTCGGCTACGTCAGATCTTGATAGGTGGTGGCTGATTGGTTTGGCTGAGCAATCGGTCCTTTATTAATCCGATGGTTTCACACCCAAAACTGTTTGTAATTCCCGCAGCCAGCGAACTAAATCCCTGGAGTATTTGGTATCAGGGAATCTCCGAGCGTAATTCTTGATTTGTGGCGCCTCTTCCATCAGCAATTCCCGAGCCTCATCCAGCCTCTTTTCCTGAATCAGAAGTCTGGCAAGATCCAGCGTAATCTCGCCAGTCGATTCCTTGTAGCGAAGCATTTCAGGAAACAAATCACGCAGTTTTATCTCAAATGAACGGGCCTGCCGGAACGCATCCTCAGCGACCCTAGGGTCTTTTTTGCGCAGATTCAATCGGGCCAGGGCCAAGCAGACCAGTGCCGGGCGGCTGTAGCTGAGCGGGTGGCCGGTGGGATAACGGCCCAGCAGTTCCTCGCACTGGGATAATGCGTCCCGAAGGCACGCTTCCGCCTCTTCGGATTTTTCCAATTCCGCCAGCGCTCGCGCCTTGACCATCGCCAGCCAGATCGCCCGGTCCTGCAGGGAGCCGGAATCGGGGTTTTGGCTCAGGCCTCGGTCAATCCAATACTGGGCTTGATCACACAACTCCACAGCCTTTTCAGGCTGCTTTTCCACATGGAGGTTGGCCTCGTTTTCCAGAATAAGGGCGAGTTCCCTGGGCAAATCGATTCGCCCGGGGTGGTGGGGAATGACCTCCTCTAACGCCGTCTTTGCCTGGACAAGCAGCTGCCCAGCCGAATGGTCGTTACCGCTTGCCCGTTCCAGCGTGGACAAATCCGACAGAATCAACGCCTCCTCGGCACGCAGCGGATGATCGGCTGTCAATTGGGAACAGGTGTCCCGGATGCTGTCCCTGAATTGGGCCAGTAGCACCCGCTCCCGGTCACTCTGGCCTGGGATGTTCCTGAAGGAGCGGGCCAGTTTCACAGTGCCCGCCGCCAGTTCGCTGATTCGACGCTGTTCCTGGATGGCCTGCTCGAGGACCCTAGATCGGTTGTCGAGGTGGACCTTTTCCCGCCACAGCGTCCAGATGCCGGAAACTCCCAGGGTGGCGATCACCCCGATAGACACCGCACCGGCCAAAACACGGTTCCTACGCAACCACCTGCGCCCGCGGACGACCGTGGAAATCGGCCGAGCTTGGACTGCTTTGCCCTGCAGGAATCTTTGCAAGTCCTCGGCCAGGGCGGCCGCTGACTGGTAACGGTCAGCAGGACTGGTGGCGATGGCCTTTTGGATGACTTCCGCCAGTTCCTCGGGAAATCCTGGAATGGAAACATCCAACTGCCGGAAGGTACCAGCCGTTATCGCGACCAGTATGGCGGATGCCGATTCACTTGCGAAGGGGTTGCAGCCCAGCGCCGTTTCCAGCATGGAAAGCCCGATGGCATAGACGTCTTCCAGCGCCCCGTGGGGCAGGGAGGGGTTTTCCACCCGTTCCGGGCTCAAGTACGCCAGAGTTCCCTCAGTGGCCTGACCCGCCGAACCGGAAGCCATTGCCAAGCCGAAATCCGCAAGAAAAGCCTGTTTGGATTGGTCCAGCAGGATGTTCGCCGGCTTGATATCACGGTGCAGAATACCCAGGGAGTGGGCATGGGCGACCGCCCTGGAAATTTGCGCACCGACGCGTGCGATCTCGGTAGGCGTGAGGTGACCGATTTTGTCTGAAAGCGACCCGCCTTCCATCCACCGCATGCAGATGAACGGGTGGTTATCATCCCACCCCATGCCATGAATGGGCACCACATGGTCATGCACCAGGGAAGATGCGATGCGCGCCTCCTGGACAAACCGTTCACGCGCCTCGGGATCCAGACGGGCTGTTCCGGTGAACAACTTCAGGGCCACCACGCGCCCCAGGGAGATCTGCCGGGCCTCATAAACGGAAGCCAAACCACCCTCTCCGATGCGGCGCACCAGTTCAAAGTCACCCAGGGTGCCGGCAACTCCCGGCGAAAATGGGTTGTTGGCCGGGTTTTTTCCCGATGGTCCAGCTTGCATGCCCATGCCCAACCGGTTGAGCATGCCGATTTCCGCTAGGAGCGGTTCCAATTCATCGCGGATTTCGGGATACCGGCAAAGAAACGCCTCCCGGTCGAGAATGCCACCCCCCTCGGTGATGGAGGCATACTCACCCAGGGCGGCGTCGATGGCATCTTGTCGCTGTTCGTCTATCATCGGAAGGATCATCTTGGGGACGATTGCCGTGGGAAGGTCTGACAAAACCCTAAGGGTTTTGGGTCTGCGGGACCCAACCGGAGTGCCAACTCGCCGACCGAAAAGGCAATTTATTGGATACTAGCATTCTTTGTGCCACGAAATGGCAACGGCACATCGGAAGAGAAGGTTAATCGGTTATAAACGCCTTCATGTCTGGAGAAACACGATGAAAATCATTCTGGTTGCCACGGAAAAACCTTTGTTGGATGCATGGAAACGCCATTGCAGTGACCTGCCTGGGGTGGAAATCCGAACTGGGGGCATTATTGAATCTGGGGCCGATGCTGCCGTTTGTCCGCTTTCGTCGAATTGCAAGATGGACCGGGGAATCAGTCTGCATTTCAAGTCTGTCTTGGGTGCTGGGGTTGAAGAACGGCTTGGCAAGCTTGTTCGGGAATATCATGGCGACTGCTTTCCGGTGGGGGCGGCGGAAATGGTTGCGACAGGATCCGGCACATTGCCATACCTGATAGCGGCTCCCTTATTGGAGACTCCCCAAATTCTGAAAGGAACAACCAATCCCTTGCTGGCAGCAAGGGCTGCTTTGAAACTGGTGCTAGATGGAACTTTCCGGGATGGTGTTGAAAAGGGCAATCGAATAGCCGATGTGGTTCGTTCGGTCGCTTTTCCAGGTCTGGGAACGGGAGGTTATCAGGTGACGCCGGATGAATGCGCCATTCAGGTGGGAATGGCTATCCGGGAAGTTTTTCCTATCGTTTGATTGTTCGCAGGAAAGGAATAGAGGGATATTCAAGTAGCCCACAGAAAACAGGCTTGATCACCTGATTTGTCGCCCTTGAGGTTATTCCGGGTCCCGGAATTTTGGCAGTTTGATTTGTCCTTTAAAATGCTTCAAATATTCTAAAGCTTTGGCTGAAATTCGTCGGGCATTGCCCAGACGCAACCATATGCCTTTTTTGTTACCAAGAAAATGAGCCGCTTTGTCGGATATTCGCTCCAAGCCATTCAGCGAAAGGCCACCGCGAGAATGTCGCGCCAGCGCCTCGGCAACTTCGTCGCTGATTTCCTTCAACCCGTCAAGTCGCAGGGTGTTCTTAAGTTGAGATAGAGCTAAAGCGCATTCCTGGTCCAAATTAATAAGCCCATTGAGTGAGATTTCCCCATGGCGGTGAAGGGCTAATTCTTTGGCGGAATCCGCTTCTAAAACCTTGAGGTTGTTCAATAACAGGGTACCCCTGTGGGTGCAAAACCCTGAGGCGGTATCGGGATGCAAAACTTCCAATAATCGCAGTTGAATCGGGCCATTAAAGCGCGCAAGAATCTTGGCGCATCTTGGTCCTAAAGTACGCAGCCTTGAAAAATCCAATTCTTCGGGTTTGGATCCGATTATTTTCTCAACGAAATATTCAAAAATGGGGGAGTCGGGCAACTCAATTATTTTTTGCCAGTTGCACTGGAATTCATCGATGTTGCAAGCCAGCCAAACAGCCCCTTCGGAAGGATTGCCCTTGGCTTGGGTTTGGAAATTAACCAGGGTTTCTCCAATATTCCTTGCCAGCATTTTTGCGCCGAAGAGACTTATATCCAACAAGTTTTTAAAGGAAAGGGTATGTTCATGTGCGGACAATTCCGTAGCCACATCATCTGGAATATTGCAAAGGTCTGGAAAGGACAGGCTTGCCTTAGAATTGGACAATATTTTAGCGCAACTAGCAGTCAAACTTCTCAAACCCCAGAACTCAATCGAACCATTGTGCTTTGCAAGGACACCAGCACTTGCCTCATCCAGGTGATCGACCATCAAGCGTAAACCAGCACCATTTTCCACCAGCTTTTCAATAATCAAGGGGGGAATTTTTCGCATACCGAAAAGGTTGATGGCTCCATCTAATTTGCCCAGGGAATCGGCCGTTGACTCGGATATGCGGTTTACCAGTTCAAGGCAAACATGGCTATCGACTCTCTTGTTTCCAAGTTCCTGCGCAGCTTCCGGCGTGATTCGGAGGTAATCACAAAATTCAATGCTGAACGAGTCCTTTTGAATTTCTTTATCAACCGTCGACAATCCTAGCATTGGAATGATGCATTGGTTGTTAGCCAAATCCCTTATCCAGAAGCTTTCGAGGTGGTCCACCCTGCCCCGGAAAGTGATTCGGATGTCCCCATCGCATGCTGCTAAGATAGCTGCGGTTTTCTGGTCCAGATGCCTTATCTCGAATTCCAGGATTCCTGGGAAAAATTTAAACGCTTTAGCGACATCAGGTTCAATTGAACTGAACTTTCCAAGCGTCAGCCTTTCCCCCCGATAGTTGGCTAATGCGGCCGCTACCTTTGGATTGATTTTTTCCAAACCAAGAACCAAATCGCTTTTGGTTTCGGCGAGGATTCCGGCAATCTTTTGACTAATATTTTTCAATCCGGAAAGATTCACCTTTCCCCTGGCCTTGCTGAGTTCAAACGCAACCCGGGGTGAAAGTCTTGCCAAACCTTCCAGGTCCGTTCCTTCTGGAATCCTACCCAGGCGTCTTGCCACCTTGGGTGTCAAACTTGTCAGTTGGCTGGTTGCAAAGTGTCGCACTGTTTTTCCAAGGGATTTGCAGACATCCCATTTCATGCTTTGAATACCGATAAACCTAGTTTTTTGTAACCCTTCAGCCGATTGCCGTAGATGAGAGTAAATTTTGGTCCGGATTGGTTGTCTGAAAAAAGCTTCAGCTGCTGTTGCAAAAAGGATTCGG
>CAIWHS010000490.1 GCA_903912515.1 uncultured Planctomycetaceae bacterium | reverse complement strand
TCCCCACACGCTCTTTCAGCTAATTTCGAATTTTAGCGGTGATCCTGCGGTCGAAAAAGACCCCCAACCAAGTCTTCCCAAGCCGGAAACTGGAGGCTGCTCAAATCCTCAAGAACGAATGGCTCTTCAGGTACCACCTCTTCGTTGTCATCATCCATCTCGCGCGGGCCATCCCGGTCTTCATCCTCATTATCCCGGCGACGGTCACGCCTTGGACGATTTTCCCTGGGCTCACGCCCCTCGGGAGCCTCATCACCCCGACGCCGACGGCGGCGGCGACGACGACGGTCATCCTCACTCAATGCACTATCTTCGCCAGCCGGCGCACCAGCAACCACTTCAACGCCACCAGAGGCTACACCCTGTGCACCCTCCACCGAAGTCACCACCGAAACCCTGCCAAAAGTCACATTTTCATGAATGACTTCTGCAACCTCAGGCTCCGCTGGCTCATCGTTTGCCCCGGCAGCTTGCACTTCAACTGGTAAACCAAACTCACCCAGCAATGAATCCAAATGGCTATCTTTTTGCGGATTTGTCATCTTCGCCTCTTTCTTGAAGGCAGACTTTCCCGACTGCCTTTTTTCTTGCTTAACTTCTTGTTTCTTTTCTATTTCTGATTCGGCGGAGCTATCGCCAGCGGCATCCGGCGCCGGTGTTGCGCTGTCCGTAAAGGTCCGCTTAATCATGCTAACAAGCCAATTAGCCGCCCGCAATTGATGCCTCGCTTTCCAGCACCTGATAATTCCAGGATACCGGCCTTCCGCCCGAATAGGGCATCACACCATAAAACCGTGGTCCGCGCTCCGGCAAAATTAGAGGCAGAAAGTATTTGTCACCCTCCCACATAGGTAGCGACGCAACACTCTCTATTCCATGCCAAGCCAAGTCACCCTCAGGGTTTTCCAACCGCAAGGTTCCTGTGAATCCTGTCACCCGAAACAGGAAACCAAACCAACTCTCACCATCTTTACCAAATCCAGGCCAATTAATCGTACCCCGCATTTCCATTTGGGTCGCCAACAACCCACTTTCTTCTTCAATTTCACGACGTATGCAGCTTACTGGGTCTTCGTTTGCCTCCAGTTTGCCACCTAAACCATTATATTTCCCCAAATGGGCGTCATTCGGCCTTTTGTTGCGGTGTATCAGCAACACCCGGCCATCTTCCGGGTGGAACACATAGCCCAAAGTCGCCAAAACCGGCTGATATGGCATTATAATCAAAAAAACTCCTGAGCCCCACTCATCCGGGGGCCCAAGAGTTCAGTTTAACCGGCTCAATCATAAATGAAACGGGCGAATCCGCAGGCAAGCCAATCAGGCTGCCCGGCGGTTATTCAAGGCCATACTCAACCCCTCCAGGCCGGGACCAGGGCACAATTGCACCTGGAGGAACCGTCGGCCCAGCCCATCGTAAAAGAAAATCCGATCTTCTTCGGCCGACCAAACCGCCTGCTTACGCAACAGTCTGGGGCCTTGCATTTCCAGCAGCAGGCCGCACACCCGCTGCCGCTTACGCAATGGCATCTCGGCCAAATGTACCTGATCCGGTTCCAAGCCTTCTTTCTCACATAGTTTTTCAAGGACAAAAGCACGCAAAAGCCCATAATTGGGTAGGGCCAGCCGAACCTGCATAGTGAGAATCTCGTGGTGTCGGTTCTGGGTTAGGCCTTGGTCCTGCCTTCAGCGGGAACACTCCTTCAATCGGGAAAACAGACCACACAGGTTGAGTCAGCTCGGCCCTTCCCACCCATGGATTTGCCGAAGACCCTCATACAACCCGACAGCCACCGCTGTCGCCAGATTAATGCTCCTCACAGACTGCCCCGCCGGCCCAGCCCTACCCGACATGGGTAAGGTCACCGCAAGAGCCTGATGCCGCGCCAAAATCTCCGGCGCCAAACCCCGCCCCTCCGACCCAAAAACCAGACAGTCCCCTGGCTGATAACGAATGGAGGTATAGAGCCGGCTACTTTTTGTCGTGAAGCAAATCACCCGCCCTGCAAAATCCCCAAAACCCAAATATCCCTCCAAATCAGCAAAAGTGGCATGCCTCTGCCAATCCAGGTGCTCCCAATAGTCCATGCCTGCCCTCTTTAGGGTTTTGTCATCCGTCTGGAATCCCAAACGACCCACAAGGTGCAATCGTGACCCGGTTGCTGCGCACAATCGTCCCACGTTGCCCGTGTTGGGGGGAATTTCCGGTTCTACCAACGCAACCTGAAGCATCAAACACCTCCCTTGGGTGTCATACTAATCACACACACATCTTTTCCAAGGACAGGCCAACCATGGGCCGTGACATCCCTCTTGGCACCGGACTCCCGGCCCGACGCAAACTAGCCATGGTATTGGCTATGGGCGCGTTGGCTGCTTGGGTGGCCCTGTTATCAGAAAATCCCGCTTTTTGGCGCTCCACTGCATGGCCCCCCTCCTCTTCCAGCAACTGGCTGGGGGCACCGGGCGCGCTTCTGGCCCGCCTGGCTTGGCAAACCTTCGGCTATTCCGCCCCTTTGCTTCCATCACTGCCCATGACCTTGGCACTGGCCCTCTGGACCTGCAAATTCACTTGGCTAGGCCGCATGGCTGCCGCTTCTTCACTCATTGCCACTGGAAGCCTGGCTGTCGCTTGGAGCAATTGGCCACTCACCGGGCCAGCAGCCGGTGCCGGCGGCACTCTGGGAGCATTCTTATCCTTGCGCATGGCAGATCTCCCCATTCGCCTCGTCGATTTGGCCATTTGGTGCGCTCTTTGCCTTGGCATAGTGGTTCTTATCGGGCCAAGTTTGCCCATCTGGCTGCTTGAATCGATTGGCAGTCTGTTACTCCTTGCACCCAAGCGCGCATCCACCTCAAAGCCCAGCCCGCTGCAAGCACTCACCAAGCCCAAACTCATCCCTCCAATGCCCATGCCAGAACCAATGGCCTCCATTGATCCATGGCCCGTTATTAAAGCTCCCGAGGTTGTTAAAACCGCCGAAACAGACAATCCTGCGCCCACTGCAGAAAAGCCGACTACCGAAAACGGCGGCATTCCCATCCACCACCACGCCACCCAGACTGCCGAATCCTTGGTTGAGGCAAAAACAAAGCCAAATCGCCCACCAGCCGCCGTTCCCGAATTCGCCGGCTACGAGGTTCCAAGCATCGACATCCTCGATGACCCAGAACCCTTCGCGGTCGATCGCCATGAAGAACTCCTCAGGGAGCGCGCAATCCTGCTCGAACAGGCTTTCCGCGACTACGGTATCCATGTCAAAGTTGTCGGTATCAATACAGGCCCTGTCATCACCCAATTTGAGATCGCACTTGAAACCGGACTCCGACTCAACAAAGTGACTCGACTCTCGGAAGACATCGCCCTCAATCTCCGCGTCTCCAGCGTCCGCATGGTCGCCCCCATCCCCGGAAAAAACACCGTGGGGGTCGAAATACCCAACGAACTGCGCGCGACAGTCCGCCTGAAGGAAGTCATGCAGGTAGCCGGGCGCAAGCTCGACACCATGAAAATCCCGCTTATCCTGGGCAAAGATAACGAAGGCCGCCCGCTGGTTCACGACCTTGCCGACATGCCTCACCTGCTCATCGCAGGCAGCACAGGCACAGGCAAATCGGTCTGCATGAACAGCATCATCCTCAGCATGCTCATGACCCGCCGGCCCGACGAGGTCCGCATGATCATGATCGACCCCAAGGTGGTCGAACTGACTGACTACGGCAAAATCCCTCACCTCATGCACCCTGTCGTGCACGACATGAAAAAGGCCGAGGCTATCTTGGCATGGGCAGTCGACAAGATGGAGGAGCGCTACGAGATGTTTCGGCGCGCCCGGGTGCGAAACTTGGCCGGCTACAACGAACTCGACGAAAAAACCCTGCTCGAGCGCGTGGAGCCCGCAACTGACGAGGAACGCGAAAAAATTCCCCGCCGCATGCCATACATTGTCGTCTTCATCGACGAAATGGCAGACCTCATGATGACCATGCGTAAAGAGGTCGAAACCCACATCATCCGTCTGGCGCAAAAGTCCCGCGCCGCTGGCATTCACCTGGTTATCGCAACCCAGAAACCAACGGTCGATGTCATCACCGGCCTCATCAAAAGCAACTTGCCTTCCCGTATCTGCTTCAAGGTGGTCAATAAATCAGACAGCCGCGTCGTGCTCGATGTGATGGGCGCAGACCGCCTGCTGGGCAAAGGCGACATGTTGTTCCTGCCCCCGGGAACCAGCGTCTTGGGCCGTGCACAGGGTGCCTTCGCCTCTGATGGCGAAATCCGCCGAATCGTTGGTGCCGCCGAGCAAGTCCCGCCCAGCTACATTCAGGAGTTGGTCCAGCTCCCGGTCCGCGTCGACGGTAAGCCCGGGGAAAACGGCGAAAAGAAAGAACGCGATGCAGTTTTCGATGCGGCCGTCGATATCGTCATCCGCGAAGGGCGCGGCAGCACTTCGCTGCTCCAGCGGGCCCTGGGGATTGGTTACGGAAGGGCTGCCCGCCTTATCGACCAAATGGCCGAGGAAGGCATCGTCGGCTCATTCAATGGCTCCTCAGCCCGTGATGTACTCATTGGCGTCGAAGAATGGGAAAGCCGCTGCGCCGCCGCTACCTGACAAAACCCATTGCCTGAAACATCACCTTCCTCCACCATGGCCAAATGGAATACATCAATCACTGCCTGCCAACCCTGAAAGAAAATCTGGCTTTCGACGAGGCAATGCTTCTCGAACGCGAGGCAGATCCTACCCGCGGAAATATCCTCCGGGTCTGGAAAATGGACACCCTGGCGGTGGCCATGGGGTCAGGCGGCAAAATCAACGAAGAAGTCCACTACGCACTCTGTCGCCGCGAGGGGGTTGAGGTCCAACGCCGCTCTTCGGGTGGCGGCACTGTCGTGGTCGGCGCCGGCTGCCTGCTCTACACAATGGTCATGGACAGCCAGACTGACTTGGCCTTGGGAACCATCTCCGGCAGCTACGAGCGTATACTCGAGCCCCTTGCCAAAGCACTCAGCCGTCCAGACCGCGAGGTCACCCGCAAAGGCATCAGTGATCTGGCATTAGGCGAGTTAAAAATCTCCGGCAGCGCCCAGCAGCGCAAGCGCCGCTTCATCCTGCACCACGGCACACTGCTCCTCAACATGGACCTCACCCAAATCCCACGGCTGCTACCCCAGCCCCCAAGGCAACCCGACTACCGCCTCGACCGAGACCATGCAAGCTTCACCGTAAACCTAGACCTCACCGAGGAAGAGGCCATTGACACCTTGCGAAAGGTTTTCAAGGCAGACATACAAGGCACCCACCCACCAGACGCCTGTATCCAACGCTCCTATTCCGAGAGGTTCAACGACCCTACTTGGGTCATCAGGCGCTAAAGTTCATTCTTGATTACTTAATACTTCGCCTTTTAAGCCGCTCACCCACATTTGGCAAGAACCGCCTCAATCGCCTTGGTGGCCGCATCCAGCGAACGCGCCGCCATTTGATAGTTGGTATGGTCAGAATACACGCTGTATTGGGCAGAAAGAAAATCTCGAGCTTCCCGCAGCCGGCCCATTTTGCCACGCAACTTGTGAATGTACCGTCCGTGGTCCCCGTTTTGCAAAGCGGGCTCCGTCGCGCGGATCACATCGAACAAGTTACGCGGCACCTCCAGCATCTCAAGGCTGTCTTGAATCTCCTCGGCATGCTTCAAAAAAGTCCGCACCATCCACAGATGGGCCAATAACGGCTCAATTTGTGCGACCGCGTCCCTTGGTTCCAACAGCTCGGCCATGGCTCACTTCCCGGCTGGTTGTGGCTTGGCGGCGTGGGCCGCTTCGCCCTGCTCCTTCGCCAAAAGCACCATAAAAGCGCCAGCACCCACAGAAAGGATTCCAACCCACAACATCCAACCTGGCAAATTGCGAATTCCGAAATGAATCGGGTCACCAGGCATAGGATGCCAGAGCAGGCTCACAAGCGTGTTGATCACAGGGGCAATTCCAAAAATGATCGGCGCAATGTAAATCCGGTAGGTGGCCGGATTTTTCCCCTCTAATTTGGCAGCGTCCACCGCTGCCTTCGAGGCGAATATCACACAAATCGCACCCACTGCGCCCGCAACACCAGCAAGGCTTGAAAACAACAAGCCAGAGCCGCCGTCAACCTTCGGCCACGCGAAAACACCACCACCCATCAACACCACCGGAATCAGCACCGCCAGCAAAAAGTACGCAAGACCCACGCACAAAATCGACATCAGCCGCCCGCCCAATTCGCCGGGCTTGCTGGTCAGTTCTTGCCCACCGTAAAAAATGATCGGCACATAGGTGCCCCAAGCTAGGCCTGCGCAAGCGGTGAAAATAAGCCAACCCCACGATTGGTTTTGAACCTCGTTTTTGGCCGCCACTTGGCTGGCAACTTCAGGTTGCCCTTCCGCCTTCACTTCCGCCTTGGCCACAGCAGTCATTTCAGCCCGGCCGCGCTTCTCCTCCTGCTCCTTCGAATAAAGCACCAGCGCCGACCCCATGCCCACCAGCATAATCCCCGCTATCAGCTTCGCACCCGGCAACTTCTCCAACCCAAAGTGCCATGGATTCCCCGGCTTGGGGTGCCACACCAGGCTCACCAGCGTGTTGATCACAGGGGCCAACCCGAATATCAGGGGAGCAATCAGCATCCGGTAGCTATCCGCCTCCAGACCAGCCAATTTGGCCGCATTCACCGCAGCCTTCGAGGCGAATATCACACAAATCGCCCCCACTGCACCCATAACCCCCGCCAATCCCGAAAAAACCAATCCGGTGGTTTTCAATGGCGGCCAAGCATGTTTCTTGCTCAAAAAAAGACCCAGCGGTATGAGCACCGCCAAAACAAAATAGGCCAAACCTACACACAATATCGAGGTGAGCCTGGCGCCTTCGGTGCCGCCCAACTCCTTACCGCCATAAAAAATCACCGGCACATAGGTGCCCCAAGCCAAACCGGCCAAAGCCACTATCAACAGCCAAGTGTAACTTTTCGCGCCACTTTTCGGTTCAGACATGTTTGCCTCGTTTTCCACTCAAGCCAAAATCACTTCTTACGGTTTATTCAGAGCGTAGTCCCGACAACAGCGGAACCCTCATGGCCGCCCTGCAAGCAAAGGCACCTGCCACAAGCCCTGTGCACACACAGGCCAAAACCTGCAATCCTAGCCCCTGCCAGTTTTCCGCCAGATTGGCTGCATGTGGCAACACTGACACCAGCGCGCACACCACACCAAGGCCCAAGCCACCCAATAGCAGCACAAGCGTCTCTATTAGTAATAGCTGGCCAATATCCCCTGGGCGGTAACCTATCGCACCCAAAAGGGCCAATTCCTTGCGCCGTTCCCACACCCCCCGCAACAAAACCACACCAAGCCCAACCGTACCAAGCACCAAGCCCAATCCGCCTAGTGCCTGAAACACAGTCAGATAAGTATTCTCAACCCCTAGCGCCCTTGCTACCCGCACCCGGGTTTCGGTCACTTCAACTCCCAAGTCACCCAGCGCCAGCCGCACCAGGTCTGCCACCGCTTTTTCCTCACCAGCCGGGCAGCGTACCAGCAACACCCGCCACCCGTCCTTGTCCGGAAACAGGCTGCGAAAACCTTCGTCTCCCATCACCAATTCCGATTGGAAGGGACTGTCGTGCAAGAGCCCAACAATTTTAGCCTTCTGCCCTTTCCCGAGCGAAACCTCACCACCCAGCGACGACTTCAATATCCACTGCACCGCCGAAGCTTCACCCACACAATTGGGTGGCAATTCGGTATCTATCAAAGATTCCCAAGGCTTGGAAGAACCCAACTGTCCGGCAAACTGGAAACCGTTTTCCAGCAAAAAAGAATTCTGGGCTCCTAATACTCTTGGTTGTCCAGGCTGGTACAGGTTCATGCAGCCTGCGTCTTCCTCGCCCGCCAACCGAAACGGAAAAATAACGCACCGCGCCAACAAATCAGCCGCCTTCTTCCGTTCAAACTGCGCCTGGGCAGGGTCGGCCCCAAAACGCCTCTCAATCGCATCCAGCCAACTTTGCCGCCCGGCTGCTTCATCCGGTTTTTCATAGAGCGGCAAATCCAGTTCCACCCACAAGGCACATCCACCCAAGGCCCCTTGGGGGTCAGTTGGATCTTTTCCTGCCCCAGGCGCCTGCCTTCTAAAAACTTCCACCGCCACCAATAAAAACGAAGCGAACGCCAACAACCCGAGCGTCAGCATACTGCGCCCTGTATTGCGTGAGGCATTTCTCAATGCCATCCG
>CAIWHS010000489.1 GCA_903912515.1 uncultured Planctomycetaceae bacterium | reverse complement strand
TGGCATTTCGGGGAGTGAACCCGATGCTTGCGGATTGGCTGTGCCCACTTCTGGTGAAGGCGGACGACACGGAGCGGTTGCAGTTGCTGGAAGGGCTGATGGAAGTGCCCGGCAACTTGGCTTGGGCGGTGCGAGTGCCCGAGGGCATGCCACCGGGGCCGTTGCAACGGGAGTATTTAGATCCTGAACTGGTGAAAAAGGGCCTGATAGCCTCGGTATCTGGTGAGACGGGTGACGAGGAGGACGAGCCTGATGACGGGGACCGGAGGCGCAGGGAGAGGCCGCCCACCTTGGCTGACCGGGCACGGATGCTGTTTGAGGCGCAGTACCCTGAAGTGGGCGAAGCGCCCATGCGGGGGGTGTGGGCTGCTGGTGAAATTTTGCGAGGTTACAGCGGGGACTTTGAAATTTTTGTGAAGAACCGCGACCTGCTTCGTCAGGAAGGGGTTTTGTTCAGGCATTTGCTTCGTTTGATTTTGCTGGCGGGGGAGTTTGCGCGGGTTCCCCCCGAGGGGCTGGACGGTACAGGGCAGTCCGATTGGCGGGATTGGATGCGACGGCTGGCAATTGATTTGACCGGGGTATGCGCGAAAGTGGACCCTCAAAGCACTGAGCAAACAACCGGAGTCGAGAAGGATCCGCTACTGGCTGAAGATGTGCCACCGGCGGTGGCCAAAGTGCTGGAAATGCCCAAGGTGGATGCATCGGCCAAGCCGCTAGCACCAATATTTGGGGCGGGTTTGGGCGAGGAATTGGACTAGGGGTTTGGCTTGCGCCCAGCCCGCTCGTGCCTGTAGGGTCGAACCCAACGGTATTCCGGTATGGGGGCGGCAATGGGCGCAATTTGGGAAAGATTGGCAAGCACTTCGCGCTCTATCTTGCAGGATGGGGCTAGGGCTAGGTGGGCCCTTTTAGCCCTTATGGGCGTGGTTTTGCTGGTAGGCGCAGCGGCCTATTACGGCAAAATTCATAGCGACAAGCGCACCAACCGGTCTGCCATCCAACGCTGGCAGCCGCAAATTTTGGGTTTGGAGCAGGGCGAGGATATCTCGCAGAAATATGCTTACCCCAACCCACCGATCATGTCTGTGTTGTTGTTGCCTTTGGCCAAGATGCCTGCGTCTGCGATGGCCATCACTTGGTATTTGCTGAAAGTTGGGATGGCGGTTCTTTCGACCGCCTGGATTTTGGCGATGGTGGACCCGCAGAAAAGGCTACCGTGGTGGGCGCAGGGATTGGCCATTTTGCTGGCAATTCGTCCTATTATTGGCGACCTGCAGCATGGCAATGTGAACCTGTTTGTCTTTTTCATTGTGGTGGGTGGGTTGCGATTGGCAATTGCCGGGTGGTCTTTCAGCAGCGGTATCGCGCTGGCGCTAGCCGTGTCGTGCAAGGTGACGCCACTTTTGTTTGTGCCCTATTTCCTGTGGAAGCGGGATTGGAGACTGCTGGCCGGATGGACAGTGGGTATGGGGTTGTTTTTATATCCGGGCATTGTGCCGGCTTTGTATTTGGGGTGGGATGAGAACCAGCGGAACCTGGCTTCTTGGTATCGGGAGATGGTTCACCCATTTTTGGTGGAAGGGAAAGTCACCAGCGAGCACCCTAACCAATCGATTCCGGGTCTTGTTTTTCGGCTTTTGACGGAAAGCCCCTCGTTTGTGGTTTATCCGGATGGGGTTTTCACACCTTCTGAGTATCACAACTTTGCGGCGCTTAGCCCGGTGGTGGCCAAGCGACTGGTTCAGTTGTGCATGTTGGCATTTGTGGCAGCGGTGGTGTTTTGCTGCCGAAATCCACTGGCTGCCGCCCGCAATGTGGCGGGAGGAAACCGCTATTTGGCAGCCGAATTTGGGTTGATTTGCATTGGCATGCTTTTATTCAGCGAGCGAACCTGGAAGCACCATGCGGTGACGCTGGCATTGCCATGGGCGGTATGGGCGGGGGCTTTGGCCACGGCCACAAGCTGGCAGGTGCGGGCGGGCTGGATTAGCCTGGCTGTGGTGGCACAAATCAGTTTGTGGGCCACGAGCACTGGGCTTTTGGATGACCGCACTGCCAAACTGGGGCAGGTGTATGGCGGTTACACATGGGCTTTTATTCTTCTTGCCATGGGCATGGCGGTGACAGCTTGGCAGGGCCGCAAGCAACCCCAAGCCAAAAGCGGGGAAGAAGAGCCCGGCTTACGACTGGCGGCCTGATGAAGAATACGAGTGGGGCAAGAAGTTTTGATGAAAAACAGTTAATCAGGGTTTTTTAGTACGGCATAGGTGCATATTCCTGCCGTATGTTTGATTAAGGGGACAAATTCCCCTAACAAAATCGCCCGCGCAGCCTACCCTCCGCATCAAATCGCTGAGGATGGTGGCGCGGGCGTGATTTTTTACGAAGTGGGTACCTGGAACTTGTCCTTTTCCAGGCAGGAAACCAAGGCTTTCATTCCCAGCATGTCCATGACCATCCCCGCCACCCTTTCAACCCCGTCGGCGGGCCTGGGGGTCGGGCTTGGCATGGCCAGGAATCTTTCCACTTCCCGGTCGGGTGCCGACAGGTTTTGAAGGCTGATTCCCAAGCCGATTTTCTCCATATAAAAGGCGTTGATGGCCTGCTCGTATTGACCTTTTTGCGGAATGCAAACGGTCTTTTTTCCAAGTAAACCCGCCTCACCCAGCAGTTGGTTCCCCGCCGGGCATATCAGGCATGAACATCTTGAAAGGGCCTCTGGAAAATCCGGTCCATGGGGATGGAATTCAAATCCCGGCCAACGGTCCACGTGGGTCCCTCCGCCGAATACCACGGTAGGGATTCCAATGGTTTTTGCCACTCGCAAAAGGCATTCCCCCACAACCTCCTTGTAGTACACCAAGGCAAAACCGCCGTCGGTGGGTCGCAACGAGGAGACTGCCTTCCGCACCATGGGCCCGACCACCGCCCGAACCGGCTGCACGGGTCTGCAAAACTCTGGATGGAAACAGGAAATTACCCGGGGCACCTGGCGTGGCACCAACCACTCGATTGCCACCGATGAAATCGCCTGATAGAGCTGCAGACCCGCAGGCAGTTCCAGCAACGCGCATCGGCTGATCTTGGCTTGGTTGTCCACACTGAGGACAGGAATCTTCTTCCGGATCGCCATCCGGGGAACCAGCGGCTCAAAATCTGTGAGGGCCATGTCGGGTCCGATCAATTCCCAGGTCTCGGACAAACGGCAAAGATTCGCCTGGAGTGAAGTGACGAATTCAGACCATTGGATCATCGTTCCGGGCCAGTCAATCATTTGGCCCCTTTTTGCGAAGGTAAGTCCCGGAATCTGGTGCAGATGGGGATAGCCTTGGCGCTGGAAAAAACGGAAAGCCTCACCGTGGGTGAGGATGTGGATAGTTGCCGCATGCCCAAGGAATTCAATGAGGGCGGCCGCCCGGGCTGCGTGACCCAGGCCCTCCCCGCAAACCCCATAGGCAAGAACCGGCCTGGACATGTCCACGCGTCCTTCCCTGAGAAAGCGGGAACACCATTACCAAAACTAGACAAATGACCTTTTAAATCATTTCAGGTCGATTGCAAAGTCGTTGGGTCCCTGACTAGTGACGGCAAATTTCAAAGTGCTACCTTTTGGGTTGCCATACTTGCCACCAAGTTTGTCAGCTCCCCCGGATCCACCCTCTGATATGGAGAATTTTGGGGTTTTCGAGCCGGACTGATTCCACACGATGGTGGCCAAGTAATCCCCGGCGGGAGCTCCATCATTTTCATTGTATGTGGTGAGTTGGAACGACCCGTCATCCGCGGTTGTGGCCACCGGTTTGGGACCGTTTTCCCGATCCTTGCCCTGTGGGTGGAAAACCACTAGGGCGCCATTCGCCGGTTTGCCTTGGTAAACGACTTTTCCCCCAGCCTTTAGGGCCGGCGCGCGGCCGTCTCCAGAACAACCGAGGACCAACACCGTCAACCCGGACAAAGCCGCCAACCCGGTCCAACTGCTCATCAGTCAAATTCCCCCTGAAAATTTGGTAGTGCCCACCCGATCGAATTATCGAGAGTCAGTCGGTGGACGGGGAAACCTCGGCGGAGGTCATTCCGGAACCACGAGCGGTGATGAGGGCCGCGTAGGTGGTTGGGGAGATGGATTCCTTGACAAAGCGCACAGAACCATCGGCGAAAACATGGTTGGCCCCGCCAGCGTGGAAGGCGAAGGTCTCATTGTCATTGTGGCAGTTGACCACACAGTTTCCTGGGGAACCACGATTCGTCTTCGAAATGGCGCCATCCAACCCATAGCTGTTCTCATGATTTCCCCAACCGGCGTCACTGCGCGTGGTTCCATCAGCCGTACCTCCGGTGAATCCTGTCGGCCTGCCAGCATCCTCGCACATAAGGATGGTGTTGGTGGTGCCGTCGATGATGGCCCCAAATGGGTTTGGATTGGAAGCGGTGGTACCTAAAGCAGCGACACCCGCACCCTTGAGCCACGGTTGCATGGCGCTATACAAAGTCTCCGTCTTGGTACCCGAAGGGTAACCAAAGAAAGTCACCGAACCCTGATTGATGCTGCTGCAAACGGCATAGTCTGTCACCGCGAAGTTTTGGAAAGGAAATTTTGCGCCGAAGGTGAATGACCCGTTCGCTTTCCTTTCCGCTCCACCCGGAGAGGAGGGGCAGATAAAGGTCTTAACCACACTCTGGCAGGCAGACTGGTTGTCCGGGGTTCCCGGGACAATCAACGGACTTGACCACCAGGGAAACTGCATATTGTACAGTTTGAATAGGTTTTCCTGCTCAATGTATGGGAGCAAATTAACTTGGGGTGAGTGTGCGATGCCGGGGTAAGGAAAGCC
Source organism: uncultured Planctomycetaceae bacterium (assembly GCA_903912515.1). Lineage (GTDB taxonomy): Bacteria > Planctomycetota > Planctomycetia > Gemmatales > Gemmataceae > UBA6894. The sequence goes on along the minus strand of CAIWHS010000489.1, from coordinate 10,669 downwards.
AGGATTACCAGGAGCTCCTGGAGAGGCGCCGATTTCAACCGTGATATCGGGCGGCAAAAATCCAAATCCCGAGGCGTAATTATGGGCTGCCAAACCCAGTTGCTTCATATTGTTCGAGCAACTCATCCGATTGGCGGCCTCACGGACTTTTTGAACCGCCGGGACCAACAATCCGACCAGGACAGCGATGATGGCAATGACCACCAGCAATTCGATGAGTGTGAAGGCGGACCTAACATGCGTTGATCTGATCATTTCAATCTCCCTTTAGACCTAAATTGATCTTGGCAGGGAGACATGATGATTTGTTTAAGAAAAGATTTTGAATGGAAGAAATTACGGCTTAGAAGTCGTGATAAAGCCCCCATGGCCGAGAAGGATTATCAAAGAGGCTTGCCCAAATCAGCCCTCAACCGTTCCAAGGTGGCCGCCTGAACCCTCGACAGCCACTGCTCCTCGTCCGGTGTGAGTTCGCGCACCAGATCAAGGTGGGTCTCCAACTCGCCACCAACCATCCGGACCTGCAGGTCGCGCACCATATCGCCAGGCAACTGCTGGCGGAGCATTCGGGAATAGATTTCACAGGTTTGCCTGGTGGGGTCGAGGCAGGGGCAGGTTTGGTTTTTGTCGAGGCAGTCGAGGTGTTCGCTTGCGGCTTGGTAGTGGGGTTCTTGGGAATCGAGCACTGCCAAGGCTTTGTTGAAGAATTGGCGGGATTCGTCGGGCCTGCCTGAGTGGACAAGAAAAAGGCCGAGGGCTGTGGCTGATTTTCCGGTGAGTTCGGGGTGGGCCGACTCGGTGGCTTGGGCGAGGGAATCGCGCAGCAAGGTTTCGGCCTCTTCGAGGCGCCTCACTTCTGCCAGGAACTGGCCCAGGTTACGGCTTAGCTGACTGACAAGGAAGGCACTGCCTGAGGAGCGGGCCTCGGCCAAGCCGGCCCGGTAGGCGGATTCGGCACCGATGGTATCGCCCATTTGGGCCAGAGCGAGGCCTTTGCCTTGCAGGGCCTGGATGGCGTAGCCGATTTCACTTCGGGCACGGTAGCAGCGCTCAGCGCGGTCGATAGCGGCAACTCTGGCTGGGCCATCGCCCAAGTTGCCCTCGATATTCGCCAACAAGCCGAGTGCATCGCCCAGGAGGCGAGACTTTTCGCCTTGGGTGGTTTCGAGCCAATTGACGAACCAACGGAGCAAACGACGGAGCATGACGGGATCGGCATCGCTGTCCGGTTGGGCCAGATCGCTTACATGGGAGGCGAGAGATTCAGCCAGTTTTGAGATATCGCAATTTTCTGGCGGGTGGTTTGGGAGGAGGGGCTCCTTGGCTTGGGTGGCACGGGTTTCGGCCAGCAGGATGAGGGCTTGTAGCAGGCTATTTTGATCTCCTGCACCCGCCAGGCCCTCGAGTGCCTGCTCAAGACGCTTGGCGGCCTCGTCGACTTCACCGGTGGCGAGCAAGGCTTGGGCCAAGGGTAGCACCAACAGGGCACGCTGGCGGATGGCTTCGGACGGCGAAAGGCAGGCAGCGGCAATTTGGGCGCGGCCAAAAATAGCCCTTGCCTCTTCGAGGCGGCCCATTTGGGCGAGCAGGAGGCCATGATCGCGCAGGAAGCGCATGCGCATTGGGGCCATGGAAGACTCGTCATCGCCACCGGGAAGGGCGACGACGGCTTGCCTGAAAGCGTGCTCGGCCTCGTCAAACTGGCCGGTCCAGGCGTGGACCCAACCGACCTCAAACCATGCACGGCCCTGCTGAGCCGGATCGGTGGTTTCGAGGGCCTCGTTCAATGCCCGGTTAACGGTATCGAGGGCACGATCGGGCTGATTTGCCTGCAGCCACTGGCGGGCCATCTGCAAACGGTCAGACTCAAGTTGGCCCTGCGGGTCCTCCATCCATTAGGCTCCGAGGATTTTTCTGACCCAAGGCAACGCAGCAGCGAGCGCCTCGGGCAGTTTTTCGGGTTCTTTGCCACCAGCTTGAGCGACATTTTTCTGACCGCCACCTTTGCCGCCGACCAGCTTGGCCAGTTCACCCACCAGCTTGCCAGCCTCGATTCCCCTGGCATGGAGAGAATCGCTCACGGCGGCCATGAGGCCGGCTTTGCCTTCCTCACGGAAGCCGAGGACAAGCACAACGGGTTTTTTGGCGATTTTCAGGCCGCGCAGAAGTTGTTCACGGGCGGCATCCGCCGGGCAGGGTGGCAGTTCCATCGCCGCGAAGAGGGTATCGCCTACCTCTTGGGCGCCATCGAGCATTTTCTCAATAGCGGAGGCGAGATCTCCGGCGGCGGCCTTTTTCACTTTGTCTTCGAGCATTTTTTTCTCGTCGAGAAGCGATTCGATTCGGCTGGCAAGGTCATCGGCCTTGCACTTGAGCTTGTCGGTGAGGCCGGCGATGAGTTCGGCCTGTTGTCGCATGACCTTGCTAGCCAGTTCACCAGCAACGCCCTGGACGCGGCGCACTCCCTTTGCGACCGGCTCTTGGCCGGTGATGTGGAAGTGGCCCGCCTCGCCTGTGCGGGCGAGGTGGGTGCCGCCACAGAATTCGACGGAGTCGGTTGCGGTGGCTTGGGCGACAGCATCTTGGCCGACCAGAACCACGCGGACGGGGTCGGGATATTTTTCGCCAAAGACAGCGCGGACACCGGGAATTTTCTTGGCATCTTCCAATGGCATGGTGGCCACTGTGACAGGCAGGTTGGCGCGAATTTTGTCGTTGACCAAGTCTTCGACGCGGGAAATCTCAGCGGGTGTGAGGGGTTTGTCGTGGGTGAAGTCGAAGCGGGTTTTCTCGTGATCGACCAATGAGCCTTTCTGATCGACTTTGTCGCCCACCACTTCGCGCAGGGCTAGGTTCATCAGGTGGGTGACGGTGTGGTGACGCATGATGGGGAGGCGTTTTTCAGGATCGACCTGCAGGAACACCTGTTGGCCCACCTCGATGAACCCGGATTCGACCCGGCCCACATGGAGGATGGCATCGCCCAAGCGTTGGGTATCGTCGATGCTGAATCGACCGGTGGGGCTAGTGGCGGAACCAACATCACCCACCTGACCGCCCTGTTCGGCATAGAAGCAGGTGCGATCGACCACTATGGCGCAGGTGTCCCCTGCCTTGAGTGTGCCGGCACGCTGGACCTTGTTGTCGGTGACATAACCGAGGAAATTGGCGGTTGTGGCCATGCCCTGGTGCTTGAGTGAGTCGTTGCAGGGCGGAATTTCGCCCTCGAGGGCGGTGATGACGAGTTTCTTACGACCCTTGCCCGAGGTATCGCGAAACTCTTCCATCTTCTGCTGGTAGCCGGGCATGTCGATTGTGAGGCCCTCTTCCTCCGCCATTTGCCGGGTGATGTCGACGAAGAGGCCATAGGTGGTGTGGAGATCGAAAACATCGTGGCCGCCGATGACCTTGCCGCCCGACTTTTTGGTTTTTTCGGCGACATCGGTGAACAAGCGCATGCCACGGTCGAGGGTGCGGAGGAACGACTCCTCCTCGTCGACCAGGATACGCTGAATTTCGGACTGGCGTTGGCGGATTTCGGGGAAGGCGCCGCCCATGGCCTCGACCACGGCGGGGACCAGCTTGTGTAGAAACGGCTCGCGGGTCCCAAAGTATTGGCGCCCATAGCGTTCGGCCCGGCGAAGGATGCTGCGCACAACATAGCCCCGCTTCTCATTGCTGGGGGTGGCACCATCGGCCAGCGAAAACGACAGCGCGCGGATGTGATCGGCCACCACGCGGTAGGCGGTATCGCGCATGTCATCGAGGCGACCGGTGTAGGCTGGCGCGTTAGTAAGATCTTGAATAGCGGCGAACAGGGTGCCGAACAGGTCGATATCGTAGTTGCTTTTCTTGCCCTGAAGCACAGAGCTGACACGCTCGAAGCCCATGCCTGTGTCGACATGCTTGGCGGGCAGCGTGTTCAGGGTGCCATCGGGATTGCGGTTGAACTGGATGAACACATTGTTCCAGATCTCGATGCAGCGGTCAGAACCCTTGTTGACGAGAGATTTTCCCGACTTGTCTGGCGTGAGATCGATGTGGATTTCTGTGCAGGGACCGCAGGGGCCGGTGTCGCCCATTTCCCAGAAATTGTCTTTCTTGTTCCCCAGGTGGATGTGTTCTTTTGGGATGTTGGTGGCCTTGGCCCAAATTTCAGCGGCCTCGGAATCGGCTCCCAAATTGTTGTCGGAGTCGCCCTCAAAAACGGTGGCGTGCAGGCGGGTGGGATCGAGGCCCCAGACCTCGGTGAGGAGTTGCCAGGCCCAGCGGATGGCTTCTTCCTTGAAGTAGTCGCCGAAGGACCAGTTGCCCAACATTTCGAAGAAAGTGTGGTGGTAGGTGTCTTTGCCGACATCGTCGAGATCGTTGTGTTTGCCGCCGGCACGGATACATTTTTGGGTATTGACCGCCCGGCGGTAGGGGCGAGTGCCTGTGCCCAGGAAGACATCCTTGAACTGGTTCATGCCGGCGTTGGTGAACAGCAGTGTGGGGTCATCGAGCGGGACGACAGGGCTGCTGGGCACGAATGTGTGGCCATGCTTGGAGGCGAAAAAATCGATGAATTCTTGGCGGATCTGGTTAGCGCTGCGAATAGACATGTTGAAACCTCTTTTACAATTTATTCTGGCATGGGCGGGTTCAAGCTGGTGGAGGGCCGGCTGACCTGGCGGCCTCGGTCGCGATCCGCACCACCTCGACCAGCGGCAGGTGGTGCTTGAGCGCGATGGCTTGGCAATCATCAAACTCTGGACTGGGTTCCCAATCGTGGGCCCCTTGGACCAACTGTTGCCTGGACCATTTCACGCGCACTAGGCCCCAGGCTGTGGCGCATTCTCCCTGGCGGCGGGGCAGCTTCCATCGGGCTACGCGGGACCGACGGAGGCCAAGGCTGCGTGTTTCAGCAAGCAGTGTTTGGGTTATGGCCGATTCGCGGCCCTCGGGGGCCAGAACCACCAAGAGACAACCTGGACGGCCTTTTTTCATTTGGGTAGCGATGGTGTAGGCATCGAGTGCCCCGGCAAGTAGCACTTGGGAAACCGCATGGGCTATCAACTCGCCTGGTTGATCGTCGATGGTGGTTTCCAGTTGCCAGACCCAGTCGCTTTCAAGGTTGGCAGGGTGGGCGGCTTTGGTGAGAAAAACCCGGAGAAGGTTTGGGTGAGTTGGGTAGCGGCGAGTACCCGCACCGTGGCCCACCATGTCATAGCTACCTAAAGGCTGGCTGATCCAGTCATTTACCCAAGCCTTCAGCACAGCGGCCCCTGTCGGGGTGGTGAGTTCGCCCTCGACGGGATTGGGAGCTAGGGGCAGGCCGCGCATGAGCAAGGCTGTGGCAGGTGCTGGAACGGGCATCCAGCCGTGATCGCACTTCACACGGCCACTTCCCAACGGAACAGGGGCCGCAGTGATGCGATCAATTTCAAGCAGGTTGAGGGCGAAAGCGCTGCCAAGAATATCGGTGATGCTGTCGAGCGCACCGACCTCATGAAAATGCACTTTATCGATAGTGGTGTTGTGTATGGCTGCCTCGGCCTCGGCCAACACTTGGAAAGCATCGAGGGCGCGCTTTTGGGCCCTGTGGGGCATGCCTGAGCGGGTGATGAAGTCTTTAATTTCTGGGAGGTGGCGAGCCGTTTGGTCGATTGGGGCATCGACCCGCAGGTGCAGGGCTCGAACCCCGCAGTGGCTGACTTCCTCGACGCCTAGCGTGACTGGAAGGCTGAGCGTTGCCAGCATTTGGCGGATTGGATCGATAGGGGCGCCGGCATCGATCAAGGCGGCCAGAAGCATGTCCCCAGCGATGCCGCTGAAACAATCGAGATGCGCCGTGGCCACAAAAATCCCCAATCCGCCGAAAAACCGCAACAAAAAGTGGCTCGGGCGGGACTTGAACCCGCACCCCCATTACGGAGACAGGCTTCTAAGACCTGCATGTCTGCCATTCCATCACCGAGCCATGGGTTCCTTTAGGGTTGACCCTCTTGGAGCATAATAACGGGAAACTCATGCTGCTTGCAGTCTTTTTGTGAGCAAATTTCTGAGGGCGGTTAGCCGTTTGATTTTCAGGCGCCCTGAGGCCGGGTTTCGGTCAAAGTTAGCTTTTTGACCAAGAGCAGGGAGTGGCGGCCGCTTTTGTCGTATTTTTCGCGGCGGCCGGGGGGGAGACTTTCAATGGCGCCGGGCAAAAAGCCGCCTTTATTCTGAAAGTAGTTGAAGGTTTGGGTGGATAGGCAAAATAGCTCATCCATGCCCGCTTCTCGGGCTTTTGCCTCTGCGTATTGCATCATTTTGGAGCCGATGCCGCGGTTCTCAAAGCGTGGGTCGACGCAAACGCAGGCCAATTCGGCCTTCTTTTCGGCGGGATAAAGGTGGAGGGCGGCGCAGGCCACGGGGGTTCGATCGACTTCAAAGACGAAGAACTCGGGTGCTTGTCGTTCGATTTCGGCCCGGGAGCGGCGCACTAATTCCTCATTTGCCACGCCATCGGCGATAAGGCCAATAATGGTGCGGCTATCACTTTTTTTGGCGGGTCGAATGGACTGATACTCGTTGGCGTGGACCATGGTGCCTACGCCGAGGTTCGAAAATACCTCTGCTAGGAGGCCCTCCTCCATGCGGCCATCGATGATGTGGACCCGCGGAACTCCCAAGCGAACAGCCCGAACCCCTGGCTCAACTTTGGTGGCCACCTCTTGGGGCATGAGATCGCGGGCGGACCGCAGGAGGGAGTCTGCCTCCTCCACAGACATGGAACGGATGAGCCGGGCTTTACCTTCCACGGTGGGGTGCCGGGTGAGCATGGGCTTGAGATTTTCGGCCACTTTATCTGTCACTTTTGCGGGCAAAACCACGCCTGGGTGGGTATTGAGGTAGATGAGTTTTGCCGCTTTGAGTGCGGCGGCAACTTCCACCGCGACCAAATCTGAATTGAGGCGAAACGAGCTGCCTTCGCCGTCGCTGGCGACAGGAGGCACAACGGGAATAACGCCTTGGGCAATGGTGGCCTGCAAAAACTCGGTATTTACCCGTTCGACTTTTCCGGTGTGGCGGAAATCGACTCCGCCAATGATGCCAACGGGGTGTGCCACGAGGAAGTTACCGGTGGCACCGCGCAGGTCGGCGGCATCGAGACCTTCGACGAGTTCGTAGCTGACCCGCGTGCTGGCGAAGAGGGCCAACTGCAGGGTGGCATCATCGGTGAGGCCTGAACCATCGAGGTTGGTGGGGTTTTCGCCGGTGAGCTGTGAGAGTTTGGTGATTTGGTGGGCAGCGCCATGGACCAGAACAACGCCTATACTAAGAGATCGGAGTAGGGCTATATCTAGCAGTAAATTTCGGAAATTTTCGTCCTCGACGACGGCGCCATCGATTGAAATGACGAAAACGCGGTCTCGGAACCTTGGAACATAGCGCAAAATTTCTCGTAGGTGGGTCAACCGATGCATGGCGAGGTGTATTCCCTGAGGCATTCCGAGCCAAAAACGGGGTCTGACAGAAAAAGTTTAGCAAGGCGGACGGTTGGCGTGGTGATGATTCCCTTACCCCGAGCGGTTGACCCGCAGGATGGGCCACCTACTATGACCTTTTATTCTTTATTGTAGATTATGACGATTACGACGGCTTGGATTTCATCCCGGGAGCGAACATGGCTGAGACCAAAACAGGGATTCAGAATGTGGTGATCGTGGGTTCTGGCCCTGCGGGGTGGACTGCGGCCATTTATTGTGCCCGGGCCAACCTGAACCCTTTGGTGGTGGAAGGGGCGGTGACCGAGGAAAACCGCATGAAGGGGACTCTGCCCCTTGGGCAGCTGAATCTTACGACCGAGGTGGAGAATTTCCCGGGTTTTCCTTCGGGGCATTTGCGCGATTATCTTTCGACTTCCCTACCTGAGGAACGGCAGCCGTATTGGATTTTGGACAAAGGCAAGCAGCCGGCGCACGGGATAACCGGGCCAGAATTGATGGAGCTGATGCGCCAGCAGGCGGTGAATTTTGGCGCTCGGATCATTACCGATGATGTGACCCATGTGCATTTGACGAAGCGGCCATTCCAATTGGAAACCATTGAAAACGGGTCTTTCGAAGCGCATGCGGTGATCATTGCCACGGGAGCGCGGGCTAATTGGTTGGGTTTGCCCAGCGAGGAGAGATTCAAGAACAACGGTGTTTCAGCCTGTGCGGTTTGTGATGGTGCCTTACCTCGATTTAGAAACAAGGAGTTGGTGGTGGTGGGTGGCGGTGATTCTGCTGTAGAAGAAGCGAGCTATTTGACCAAATTTGCAAGCAAAGTTTATCTGGTTCATCGCCGAGATAAGCTTCGTGCCTCGAAAATTATGGAAAAGCGGGCTTTGGAAAACCCCAAGATTGAAATGTGCTGGAACAGCGGGGTTGAGGAAGTTTTGGGAAACGACGCAGAAGGTGTGACCGGAGTGCGGTTGGCCAGCACAACGGGTGGCCCTAGCCGTGAAATTAAAGTGACCGGTATGTTTTTGGGAATTGGCCACACCCCCAATACGGACTTTTTGAAGGGTTCTGTGGAACTCGACGAAAAGGGTTATATCGTTTGGAAGAAAATGATGCGCACGAACACCTCTATTGATGGGGTTTTTGCTGCAGGTGATGTTGCGGACAACAATTACCGTCAAGCAGTCACCGCCGCCGGTAGCGGTTGTCAGGCAGCCTTGGATGCGGAGCGATGGTTAGCGGCGGAAGGGATTCACTGATTTTGACGACCTGAACCACAAAATTCGGTTGTTAATTCAGGGTGACAGCATCGGTTTGGAAGGTATGATGTTTTTATGATCTGTTGGTTTTCCATCGGGTCTCGACTTCGTAGCTCAGCTGGTAGAGCACGTCACTTTTAATGATGGGGTCCTGGGTTCGAATCCCAGCGAGGTCAATTTAAAGTCCCCCGGAAATTATTTCCGGGGGACTTTTTTTGTTGAGTGGTCAGATAAAAGTTGATGGTGTTCTAGACAGTTAACTTGCGGATTTGATTGAAGGTTGTTTCTGCGAGCGGGGTGCCGTTGCGGAAGACGGTGCGCAGTTGGTCGGGGCGGAGGTCAGTTTGGGGGACGGTTTGGTAGGTGTTGTTTTGCTGCACCAGTTTCAAGCGGCCGGCTTTTGATTTTTTGGCGGGATCGGTCACGGGTTGTTTGAACACATCCCGCTCGGCACCGTTGACGGTCACCGAGGAGCATTTGAAGGCAAAGCGTTGGGTGTCGCGGTTGAGTTTTTGCAACAGACCACCACCGGAGCCAAAGCTGAGATTGTCGGCAGACCAACCGTTACTGGTTGCGGCCTTGAGAATGAGGCCAAGCATGGTGAAATCTACACCGTCGCCTTGGATGACCCGAACCTTGGGGTGGAGCAAGCGAAAGCCCTTGGCGTTGCGGGTGGTGCCGAATTTTTCGCCTAGAATTTCCAGCACTTGCACGACCACCTTGGGCGGATCGCCCGAGTCGGGCCTGATGACCAAGATGCCGTCACGGTATAAGACTTGGTCTTTCAGCGCGCCGCCCCAGATGTTGGCGCAGCAGTTGAATATATCGTAGCTGTCACTTACAACTGCCACCGTTCCGGAGGGAAATTGCGTGAGCATGTTTCGGCATGCCGCGATTTCATTTTGGCGGCCCCATGAGGTGATGGTGGAATGCTCGGCAGCGGGGATGGAAAAGCCGGCGCAGGGTTCGGCATAAATCTCGCTAGCCAAAGCCAGCGCTGCCAAATTGTCGGTGCCGAGGAAATTCACCAGGTGGGAGGCACCGCCTATGGCGGCCTGCTCGGGGCAGGTCACACCGCGAAAGCCAAAATCATGCAGTTTGAACCCTATGGACTCAGGGTCGCCTGACTGTTGAAGGGCCTGGAGAATCATCTGCTTCATGGCATGGCTTTGGGTGGCCACGGTGCAGGGATACCAGACTTGAACAAGGAGACTTTCGAGATAGTTAGTAAGCCAAAAAGCTTGTGGATCGGTGTTTTCCACCGTCATTAGGACATTTGACTGGGGAACCAGAGCACCTTCGGGTACCGCCTTGATTTCGACCGGAAGGCGGCCCTTGTGTTCGCGTAGGATACGCTCCCAACCGGCCCGGTTAAAAACCGGAGTTGCGAAGTGAGATTTAAACAACTTCTCGGCCTGATCGATTTTTTCACGGGTGACGACTTGGCCTGTCAGGTAATGTTTTAGCCAATATTGCAGGCCAAAAAAAACGGTTTGCGGGTAGGCCGCGCCCGAACGGGACTCGAAATAGGAATAAACCCGTGTGGTTTGCGGCGGATATTGTCTGTGGTGGCTGACCTTGTAGCTATCTGTCAGCAGGCAGATATTATTCAGCCAATTCATAAGCCACCTGCCGGTTTATGCCAAGATTTCGGTCACGACTCGCGATTTGCGACCATCGGTCAGGCGCATGGCGCGGCCATTGGCGAAGAATTGCAGGCTCTCGTGATCCAATCCGAGCAGGTGGAAAAGGGTTGCCTGGAAATCGTTGGGGGTGACCACCTTTTCAACAGCCTTGTGGCCTACCTCGTCGGTGGCACCATGGGTGATTCCGGCCTTGATGCCACCCCCTGCAAGCCAGCAGGAGAAGCCTTGGCCGTTGTGATCGCGGCCCACAGCAGCATCCAAGGGGCCCTCGCACACTGGAAGGCGGCCAATCTCG